>CAYZQU010000338.1:0-2205 GCA_964480645.1 uncultured Ruminococcus sp.
CCACAGCCGTTCAGCGGGAATTTCAAGCACCTTTGTAAGATACTCCCACGCCCACGCGATAGCCTCGTGCTTAAAGTAATCGCCGAACGAGAAATTGCCGAGCATTTCAAAATAAGTACCGTGACGCGCGGTCTTACCCACGTTCTCTATGTCGGGCGTGCGAATGCACTTCTGGCAAGTGGTTACGCGGTGACGCGGCGGTTCTTCAATCCCCTGAAAGTACTTTTTAAGGGGAGTCATTCCCGCGTTGATAAGCAAAATAGAATTATCGTCCGCAGGCGGAACCAGCGGAAAGCTGTTCATTCTCAAATGCCCCTTGCTCTCAAAAAACGAGAGATAACTCTCTCTGAGTTCGTTTAATCCCATCCATTTCATTTACAAAATCCATCCTTAACAATTTATTTGGAGTAGAGTACTCAATATTACGCATACATATCTATTATATACATTTTTCCATCACTTGTCAAGGGGATTTTAGACAAAATCCGCGCGTATTACAAAAATTTTCCGAAATTTTTGTAACTTTTGTGGAATCAACCACTTGTATATTTCGTCAAAATATGATATAATGTATTTATATTTATTATTGATTGGAGAGTAACAACTATGTCTAAAAATTATGATTCTTATGAAAGCCCGTTCTGCACGCGGTACGCAAGCCGCGAAATGCAGTACATCTTCTCGGCGGATAAGAAATTCACCACATGGAGAAAGCTCTGGGTCGCGCTTGCCCGCGGAGAGATGAAACTTGGACTTCCGATCACCCAAGAGCAGGTAGACGAGCTGGAAAAGAATGTCACAAACATAAACTATGAGGTTGCCGAGGCGCGTGAAAAGGAAGTCCGCCACGATGTAATGAGCCACGTCTACGCCTACGGACAGCAGTGTCCCCAAGCGGCGGGAATCATACACCTCGGCGCGACGTCGTGTTATGTGGGCGACAACACGGATATTATCGTAATGCGCGACGCGCTCTTGCTTGTGAAAAAGAAACTCGTAAACGTGATGGCGAATCTCGCGAAATTCGCCGATGATTATAAGGAAATGCCCTGCCTTGCCTATACGCACCTTCAACCCGCCCAGCCCACTACCGTCGGCAAGCGCGCAACATTGTGGCTGAATGAGCTTCTAATGGACTATGAGGAGGTCTGCTACCGAATCGACAACCTTAAACTCCTAGGACAAAAAGGCACAACAGGCACTCAAGCGTCGTTCGTGGAACTGTTCAACGGCGATTCCGCGAAAATTAAAGCACTTGAAAAGTCCATCGCCGAGGAGATGGGATTCTCCGCATGCGTTCCCGTAAGCGGTCAGACCTATTCCCGCAAGATTGACAGCCAAATACTGGCAACTCTTTCGGGAATCGCGCAGACCTGCTCCAAATTCAGTAACGATTTGCGCCTGCTCCAGAATTTCGAGGAGCTTGCCGAGCCGTTTGAAAAGAACCAGATAGGCTCGTCCGCAATGCCGTATAAGCGCAATCCTATGCGCTCTGAGCGTATAACATCACTGGCGCGGTATATAATGATTGACTCGCTGAATCCCGCGTTCACGGCGGGAACACAGTGGTTCGAGCGCACATTGGACGACAGTGCGAACAAGCGCGTATCCGTCGCGGAGGGATTCCTCGCGACAGACGCGATTCTCAATATTATGATGAACGTTACCGATGGAATCGAGGTCTACCCAGAAATGATAAAGCGCCGTCTGATGGCAAAGCTTCCGTTTATGGCGACGGAGAACATTATGATGCGCGCGGTGGAAAACGGCGGAAACCGTCAGGAGCTTCACGAAAAGCTCCGTGTGCATTCACAGGCGGCGGCACTTGTAATCAAACAAGGCGGCGAATGCGATCTACCGCAGCGTATCGCGGGGGATTCGGCGTTCAGAATCACAGAACAGGAAATCGAAGAATTGCTCAAGCCCGAGTTGTATGTGGGACGCGCTCCCGAACAAACCACAGAATTCCTCTCGGAATTCATCAATCCGATCCTTGAGGAAAACAAGGGAGATTTGGGCGAAAAGGCGGAACTGTCCGTTTAATTGCTAATGGGCAATTTTGGTAAGCACTCTGCGCGTTATTTCACAGCAGCCTACCGGAACGCGATATGAAACGTTATAATTCACAGCAGCCTACCGGTGATTAGTGCAAATCCAAAATGCGCCTGTAACATCACACCGCATTGCGGTGTGATGTTACAGGCA
>CAYZQU010000339.1:0-2192 GCA_964480645.1 uncultured Ruminococcus sp.
AAGCAAGATGTGTATGGCGAGATACTAAACAGGCTCAGACGGAGGAAAACGTATAAATGAATATTTTTATGTTAAATCCCATTTTATCTGTGGGAATAATTTCGTGGATCGCCGCTCAGATTCTGAAGACAATCCATTATATGGTAAAATTCAGGACATTTAATCCCGAGCGTATTGTAGGAGCGGGGGGAATGCCATCGTCGCACTCGGCGTTGGTGGTGTCTGTGGCGATTTACACATTGCGTTCGCAGGGCTTTGGAAGTCCGTATTTCGCTTTTGCGATGATTCTCGCGGGAATCGTGATTTACGATGCAATGAGTGTTCGATACAACGCGGGACTTCACGCCAAAGAGCTTAACAGGCTGCGGAGAATTGTGGACGAGTTGGACGATGAGATTTCGCAGCTTTCCGACAAGCCCGAGGATGAGGATATTGAAGAACTTGTTAATCAAAAAGACCTTAAAGAATTTTTGGGGCATACGCCCATTGAGGTACTCGCCGGTTCTATGCTGGGAATTTTGATTGCCATGGCGTTTCCGCTGCCACAATAATCGGAGGAATTATGCTGCTTGACGACAATATAAATCACGAAAAACTTCAAAATATGAATATCGCGCGGCTAAATTTGCTTTGTCGCGAGATTCGTCGAAAAATTCTGAAAACGGTAATGAAAAACGGGGGACATCTGTCCTCGAATCTCGGCACGGTAGAGCTTGCCGTGGCATTGCATTATGTGTATGATGTAAACGACTCGGACAGGATAATCTGGGACGTGGGACATCAGGCTTACGCACATAAGCTGCTTACGGGGCGGTTTTCGCGGTTCGATACATTGCGGAAAAAGGGCGGAATTTCGGGATTTACACGGAATTCCGAATCCCCGGCGGACGCGTTTGTTTCGGGGCACGCCAGCACTTCCATATCCGCCGCGTACGGTATTTCCACGGCAATGAGACTTCAGAACTCCGATGGAGCGGTCGCGGCGGTAATCGGCGATGGCGCGATGACGGGCGGAATGGCGTATGAGGCACTTAACAACGCGGGTAAAACGGCTTCCAATCTCACGTTGATTATCAATGACAACGCGATGTCTATCGGAAAGAGTACCGGCGCACTTGCGCGGTATCTGGCGCATATCCGTTCTACACGGCGGTATTATCGGGCTAAGGAGCGCGTAAAAACAGCGCTTTCGGGTGTTCCGATTGTGGGAAAGCCGATTGAAAACGCCATAATTAATGTGAAATCGCTGATTAAGGACGCGCTTTATGACAGCTCTAACCTGTTTGAGAATCTTGGATTTGCTTACATCGGACCCGTTGATGGACATAATATCGGAGATATGATCGAGGCTCTGTTGACCGCTAAATTGATGAAGCGTCCTTGCGTCGTTCATATATTTACGCGAAAAGGAAAAGGATACAAGCCTGCCGAGGAAAATTCGGGAGAATATCACGCGGTTGCTCCGGGCGGAGTGGTGGAGGAATTTACGTATGATGACCCTATGCGCGCGGCGGAAAGCTTTTCGGAGGTGTTTGGGCGGGAGCTTGCAAGACTTGGAAAATACGACAGCCGAATCTGCGCGATAACCGCCGCGATGAAGTACGCGACGGGGCTGAACTATTTCAAGAACGAGTGCCCGGAGCGATTTTTCGACACGGGAATTGCCGAACAGCATTCCGTGACATTCGCGGCGGGGCTTGCGACCGGCGGAACGCTGCCTGTGTTCGCGGTCTATTCGACTTTTTTGCAGCGCGGATTTGACCAGATAATCCACGATTGCGCTATTGAAAAGACGCATATCACATTGTGTATTGACCGCGCGGGATTTGTCGGCGCGGATGGTGAAACGCATCAGGGGATTTTCGATGTTCCGATGCTCCGCGCGATTCCCAACACAGTGATTTATTGCCCCGCGACATTTGAGGAGCTTCGTCTGTGTTTACATACGGCGATTTACGATACCGAGGGAATCGCATGCGTGCGGTATCCCAAGGGCGGGGAATTTGCCGTAAGCGGCGAGTTGGCGGCGACGGCTATGCAGCCTCGACGAAGTTTTTTCCATAGCGGAAAGCGTTCCGATGTTCTGGGAATTACTTACGGAAGAATTTCCGCGAATCTGATTCAAGCGGCAGAGCTTTCCGGCGCGGATTTTGTACGCTTGGTGCGGATAAACCCGCTTCCCGAGAGTGTTT
>CAYZQU010000340.1:0-2191 GCA_964480645.1 uncultured Ruminococcus sp.
ATCGTTTGGATAAGGCGAACATCATTCACTGTCCAATTGGTAAGGCATCTTTCGGCTCTGCTAAGCTTGAGGAGAACTTTAACGCGCTTATGGAAGCGGTAGCTAAGGCTAAGCCTGCGGCTACAAAGGGTCAGTATATCAAGAGTTGCACCGTTTCTTCCACTATGGGTCCCGGCGTTAAGGTCAACACACTGAGATTCGGTGTGTAACTCGCTCACAACAGGATAACTATCACCGCTCGAAGAAATTCGAGCGGTTTTTATTGAGGAGTATTGATGAGTAAGGGAAAGAAATTCGCGTGTCCGTGCTGCGGCTGTTTGACGCTTGATTATCGCAGAGAATATGATATTTGTCCTGTGTGTTACTGGGAGGACGACGCGTATATTTTTATAAAAGATGGCAAAATCGAGAGCATTTGCCTTGAACGCGATGTTAATGACGAGAAGCTTCTCGATGTGCCATCGTCTGCGAATCACGGACTTACGCTGCGCGAGGGACGCGAGAATTATCAAAAATTCGGCGCGTGCGAGGAGAGTATGATAGGGTACGTCCGCAAACCCAAAAAACGGGAGCTTCCCAACAGCGGAGATAGGAGGAAAAGTGAACGGTCAAGTTAGTGAAATGTGCAAATTAACAGCACAGGCACGTTTCGCGCTGAAAGGCGGCGCGATGAGATATACGGCGGTGAATTTTGTCCGTTCTGAGAAGTTTGTTTTTCTGCCACGCAAAGCCAAGATTATCGAACACTCCGCCGAGAAATGGTTTGCACAGCTTAAACATCTCGGAGTTGAGGATATCTTTATGTTGTTGCCGCAAACTGCTAAAAACAGGGAAATTTATGGATACAGTAACTCAAACGGAGGTTGCATACTGTGTTTATTTGAATCGGGAGAGGTGACATATTTCTCGCCTGAATGGTTTTCTGACAGTAAGAATTGTTGTTGGCATGTTATATACACTGAGTATAAATGGGATAATCCGCCTGAGGGTAAACCGCGATTTTCCGACAATACCGAGGAATTTAAGTCCGCGCTTTTGGGTATCGCGGAATTTGCGGAAAAAATAGGCCAAAGTTTTTGGGCTGATTTTTTTCGCAAGGCACTTGGAATACTTAACGGCAGTCTTGAGTGCGAAAACGCGGATTTGCCGAATCTTCCGGAACGGAATTTGCGGCTGTATTGCGCGGCGTCGAAAGCAGACGTTTTTGGTGGTATGGGTTCGTGGAACGATTCCCCTCCGATTTATGCTGCGGAAAAGGGTCTTTCGGAGGAATATAACCGTTTGTCAAACGAGCTGTTTATTCAGATACAAAAGGCATTGATTTTTGCTGTAAATATGTTTTGAAAAAAGTACATATTTTTTGGACTTTTTTCAAAAAACCCCTTGATTTTTGCGGAATTATGTGGTATAATATCCATATAGTTCAGCAAAGCCGAGGAATTCACCTCGGTTTTTGTATTATGTGATTATGCAAAGGAGTGAGCGAATGGCTCTTGCAAAGGGTTTGGGCGCGGTTGAGGCGGCAGCGGAAAAAGTTGTGCGTCCGATTGTGGAAGAACACGGCTACACGCTATGGGACGTGGTTTTCATTAAAGAGGGCGCGTGTTGGTATCTGAGAATCCTGATTGATAAGCCGCAGGGCATATCAATTGATGACTGTACCTCAATTGACGGTCTTATTAACGCGGAAATCGACAAGCAGGATTTCGTGGATAAAATAGATTATCTTGAAATCGGCTCGGCGGGACTGGAACGCGCGGTGCGCCGCGTGGAACAGCTTTCCGCGTCAATCGGGCGGAAAATCAAGCTCAAGACTTACAAGCTCTGCGAGGGATTGCCCGAAAAGTCCGTGAAGTGCGTTCTGGAGGACTTTGACGGTGAATTGATTGCGGTAAAAGGGGAGTTTGGCACGGCTCAGATTCCCGTGGGTGAGGTTTCAACCATAAATTACGATGACTTTGACGACTTTGATAAATTAATGGAGGAGTAACGAAAAATGGCTAAGAGAAAGACAGCAAAGGGTGAGGATTACGGCGATTTCTACGAAAATCTCGCAAATCTTGCCGAGGAGAAAGGAATCGATATCGAAATTCTGGCTGATAAAATCAAGTTCGCGATTGAGAAGAGCCTGAAGTCCAATCTTCATATTGATGAGGAAAAGGATAAGCTGAGTCCGTTTTATGACGAGGCA
>CAYZQU010000341.1:0-2188 GCA_964480645.1 uncultured Ruminococcus sp.
CAAGAATACGCAGGCTTGATGAACAAGCGGAAATAGTTGTTTTTGAGCGTTCGGGATTTATCTCCTACGCCAACTGCGGACTTCCGTACTACATCGGCGGCACTATCGAAGATGAAAGCGCTTTGACATTGCAGACACCCGAAAGCTTTTGGAAGCGTTTCAGAGTTAAGATGAACGTGCATCATGAGGTTACGGCCATTCACCCCGACAGCAAAACCGTTACCGTAAAAAATCTTGAAAACGGCACAGTATTTACCGAAAGCTATGACAAGCTTGTGCTTTCGCCCGGTGCTAAGCCGATAAAACCCAATTTTGACGGCGTTGACAGCGATAAGGTATTTACCCTCCGTACCGTTGAGGATACACTGAGAATCAAAAAATATGTGAATGAGCATAAACCGAAATCCGCTGTGGTAGTCGGTGGTGGTTTTATCGGAATCGAGACTGCAGAAAATCTGCGTGATCTCGGAATAGAGGTAACTCTCGTAGAAGCCGCAAACCAGCTTATGACTCCGTTTGACAGCGATATGGCGGCCTTTATCCACGCCGAGGTGCGTAAAAAAGGTATAAATCTGAAGCTGTCATATATGGTAGAGGGCTTTGCCGATACCGAAAACGGCATTGATGTTAAACTTAAGGACGCGGATACGCTCCATACGAATATGGTAGTGATGTCGATAGGCGTCGCTCCGGAAACCACACTTGCAAAGGACGCGGGACTTGAAACGGGCATTAAAGGCAGTATTGTGGTTAATGATAAAATGGAAACCTCCGTTCCCGATATTTACGCCGTCGGAGACGCGGTTCAAATCAAGAACTTTGTAACCGATACGGATACGCTCATCTCTCTTGCAGGACCTGCCAACAAGCAAGGCAGAATTGCCGCCGACAACATTTGCGGAGGTGACAGCCGTTACTCGGGCGGTCAGGGCAGCTCGGTTATTAAGATATTTGATATGACTGCCGCCGCTACGGGCATTAACGAAAAGACAGCTAAATCCCTAGGTATTGCCGCAGATAAGGTAATTCTATCCCCTATGAGCCACGCGGGATATTATCCCGGCGGAAAGTTGATGACTATGAAAGTGCTGTTTGAAAAAGAAAGCTACCGCATTTTAGGCGCTCAAATCGTCGGTTTTGAGGGAGTTGATAAACGGATAGATGTACTTGCAACCGCTATCCGCGCCGGTATGAAAGCATACGACCTAACGGAACTTGACCTCGCTTATGCTCCGCCGTATTCCTCTGCAAAGGACCCCGTGAATATGGCAGGCTTTATCATAGAGAATATTAAGAACGGCGTTGTAAAGCAATGGTATTATGAGGACGAACAAAACCTTTCCCGCGATGGCAGCGTGACGCTTCTTGACACACGCACGCCAACTGAATATAATATGGGTCATGCGGAAGGTTTTATCAATATTCCCGTAGATGAACTGCGTGAGCGTATTGACGAGCTTGATAAGAGCAAGCCTGTGTATGTTATGTGTCAAAGCGGATTGAGAAGCTATATCGCAAGCAGAATTTTAATGGGCAACGGATTTGACGCTTATAATTTTGCGGGCGGTTTCCGTTTCTATAATACGATCCGTAATGATAAAGCATTAAGTGAAAAATCCACTCCCTGCGGAATGGATAAATGAAAGGAGGAACACGGATGAAGTATGTCTGCGATGTTTGCGGATACGTTTACGACGAAGCCGTAGGCGATCCGGATAACGGTATTGCGCCCGGCACAAAGTGGGAAGACCTTCCCGAGGATTATGTATGCCCTATGTGCGGCGTTGGCAAAGACCAATTCAGCAAAGAATAATACTAATTCCTGATTGGAGTATAGAAATCGCTGAGGATTCCTTTTGGACCCCCAGCGATTTTTATTTATTTACGATCTTTTCGAGTCCTTTTTTGTTGATTATTTCTATTGTCCCGCGAGAGAGCAAGACCAGTCCCTCGTTTACAAAGTACTTTAACATTCGCGTAACCACTTCACGGGGATTCCCCAGGTGGTTGCCAATCGTTTCGTGAGTAATTTTAAGTATGTCGGTGTTTTCGATATTGGATTCATTCAAAAGAAAATCCGCAAGTCTTTTATCAAAGCTTTTCCACATTATTTGATCTATCAGCCACATTACGTCTGAAAAGCGGCTTGCCATAACCTCGTTTGTGTAATTGGCAAGCGGTGCGGAAA
>CAYZQU010000342.1:0-2161 GCA_964480645.1 uncultured Ruminococcus sp.
TATTTATAAAGTATTATTTTAAGTCCGCTCTCATATTTTGATTAAATGCTATTATTGAGACCACGGAAACCACCACAGCATACGCGAGAGTAATCAGAAAGTGCGGAGTCCAGTCGGTAAAGTCAAGCGCACACGCCAGTCGCGCGGCTTTCACACCGTGATAGAAGGGGAGTATCTCGCAGATTTTTAGCATTACGCCACCGAGACTTTCCGCGTCAAACCACACTCCGCCGAGAAACGACGCGAGCGAAATAATAATAGAACACAGTCCCGGCGCGGCTTTATCACTGAACAACGTTCCGAACAGAAGCCCGAACATAATCATCATAATCGCCGTTGGAAGCAACGATAACAGTGCCATAAGTAAACCCAAAGCATTCAGTTCAATATCCACAATCAGCGAAACTACAAACGAAGCCGCAAATGTTATAATAATCTGTAACACAGACAATAGGAACGCCGGCAGAGTGTATCCGAGAATGAAATCCCTCGAGCGCATGGGCGTCGCGTAAAGCCTTACCAGAAACGCCCCTGAGCGGTCTTTGGCAAGTGTCAGACAGCAGAACAGCATTACGAATGTCAGTCCGAAAACCGCGATTCCGCTTGAAAGGTTATCAATGCGAAAAATCGTTGTTGGTGCGGCGGCAGCGGCTGCCTCAGGCGGCAAGCCCTCCATTGTGGATTTCGTGCTTTGTTCGATTCCGTTGTTTATTACTGTCATTATAATTAACATGACCAGCGGAAACCCCAGACAGAAGAGGTAACTTAATGGGTCGCGGACAATCTCCTTGAAGTTACGCCCCGAAAATGCGCTTATTCTGTTCATTTTGATTCTCCTTTCGTGAAGCTATCTGTAATCTTCACAAAAACGTTCTCCAGACCGTTCTCGCCGGTTTGATTTTCCAGCTCTGAGAGCGTCCCAAGAGCCGCCAGATGTCCACTTATCATAACCGCTATACGGTCGGCAAGGCTTTCTGCTTCTTCCATATAGTGGGTCGTCAGCACGATGGTAATGCGGCTCTTGAGTTCGCGGATTACTTTCCACAGCTCCCGCCGTGCGATTACGTCCAGACCGAGTGTCGGTTCGTCCAGAAACAGCACCTTTGGCTCGGAAATCAGTGCCAGAGCAATGGATAATTTCCGCTTCCAACCGCCTGAGAGCGTCTTCGCGCGGGAATTTTCCACCTCCTGCAGACTGAACAACTCAATCATATCATTGATTTGTGATTTCGTTTTATCGGGTGAAAATCCGTATATTCCACACATAAGTCGCAGATTTTCCAAAACTGTAAGATTCTCCGCAATCGCGGTATCCTGAGGCGAAATTCCCACCAGGGATTTCACCGCCGCCGAATCGGAAACGCAGTCGTGTCCACATATTGAACACTTTCCGCCTGAGGGCTTAGCCAAGCACGTCAGCATACGTATCGTTGTGGTTTTTCCCGCGCCGTTTACGCCCAACAGCGCGAAAAGTTCGCCCTCTTTGACTGAAAGATTCAACGCGTTCACAACAGTTTTAGACTTGTACTTTTTCGTCAAGTCTTCAGTTTCAATAGCAAGCATAACGGTCTCCTTTAATTCATAATTTCATCAACCTTAACGAGTGCAATACCGCGTTCCTCGTCGCCGAGCAGAAGCAGGGTATCACCCGAATTGATGTCAAATACCTCGCGGCACTGTTTCGGAAGCGTAATTTGTCCCTTGTCGTTAACCTTAACGATTCCAAACATGTGCTTTTTTTCATCATTTTTCGGGTCGCCTATGGCTGCAATATTCCGAACAAGTGAATCAACTGAAATTTCGTACAAATCCGCCATCGCAATAATATTGTCAATATCAGGAAGCGTTTCGCCGTTTTCCCAAACTTAAGGATACCGCTAAAGCTTTTAATCAATCTTCCCAACGAATCTGTAGAAGATCTCGATCTCCTGTGTTCTGCTGCCGTTCTCATCGTTTACTGCTTGGTGAACCATGATCTTATCGATTAGTTCGTTCAGCAGCGGCGCGGTGAGTTCCGTCAGCTCAGTGTATTTTCGGACAAGCGACAGCCACTTCTCCGCTCCGTCTGTGTCCTGTGCCGACTTATCTAACTTAGCTTGGAGTTCCTGCTTTTTGCTTTCAAGCTGCGTCTGCTCCTCTTGGTACTTCGCTGAGAGCATTG
>CAYZQU010000343.1:0-2153 GCA_964480645.1 uncultured Ruminococcus sp.
CAAAGGGACGAAGTCCCTTTGGCAGGGGGGTCTGGGGGGACGGAGTCCCCCCAGCGTCACCGAAGCTATCCTATAAACTCGCGGATAAGGGCGTGTTTGGGAACAAATTCCTTATTGATTGGAGTCAGCTGCTTGAGGAACTTCTCAATATCAGCGAATTGGGCGTAATCGGAATATTCCCGTGACGCGGCTTCCAGCTCGGGTAACAAAATATTCCGATAAACGGGGGCTTCATAATCAATAAATGTGTCAATATCAAAATTCGCGCGGTTCTTATACGGCATTATGTACAGATTTTCGCCGCGCTCAACGGACTTGAAGAACTCAAACGTCTCCGAAAGGTCGCGCCCGCGGTAGAGCTTATCGCGCATAAGCCGCCGCATAAGACGGATTTTGGACGGGTGCAGAAGCTCTCCGCCGCTTTGAATACGCGTTCGCACGCTGACATAAACGCCCTGCGTAAAGTCCGCGCATTCCCCTGTCAGCAGAGGATTCAGCGAGTGAATCCCCTCAATGATTACCAAATCGCCGTCCGCCCGCTTTAGGGGATAACCCTCGTGCCGCGCTTGCTCGGCGAAATCGAATGTCGGAATTTCGATTTCAACACTGTGAAACAGCTTATCAAGATGCTCCTTAAACAACGGAATATCCATACGATACGGGCTTTCAAAATCAATCTTCCCGTCCTTATCACGGGCAGATTCGTTCATCTCCATCGGCAGGAAATAGTTATCCATGGAGATGGTGTGTGCTTTGCAGCCTTTATCGCTCAGGCATTGCGACAACCGCGCCGCCGAGGTAGTTTTCCCCGAACCCGAAGGACCGGAAATTAACACAATCGGACGCTCCTTGCGCTGCTCGTAAATCGTCTCCGCGATGGCGGAAATCTGATTTTTGTAAGCCTTTTCGCTTATCTCAATAAACTCCCGCGGATTTCCTGCCGCATCATTAAGCTGCTCAACCAAAACGCATTTCATATATTGCTTGCTCCTCTGAATAATTCTGTAAATTCTGGGTAATTATGCGACTCAGCAAGCGCCCATCTTGCCCGCGCAACGGCATATTCCGCAGTGTAATCCCCACCCTCAAGAATAGGGAAATTTACGTGTCCGACAGCATACTCGCGCAGATTTGTTCCGCCATAAGCGCATTGTGTAGTCACAATGATGTAAACACCCAAATTCGCAAGTTTGGAAACATCTTCCATCAGATAATCGGGAATCCCTCCCGCGCCATAACTCTCGAGAATCAACGCGCGTATACCGTCCGGAACGCACAACGGCTGCCCGGGAATCAACTTCGCGAGAAAAACCTCATCGGAAAGCCGATCGTAGAAATGTGTTTCTCCGGAATATTCCTCATAAAAGCGGATCTCGCCATCGGGGTGAATAAAACCCAAATCATTGGAAGTCACATCGCCATTCACGCTGTCAAACGCGTCAACATCCTCTGTTTCGTACTTATGAGCGCGCCGCCCGTCGATAATTTCGCCATCGAACACGACCCTCACGCCGAACGCCTGCTCGTATGCCGCAAATCTAACCGCGTCACGGAGGTTAATCGGAGCGTCGGAGTCCTCATCGGACATCGGCTTCATACTACCTGTGAATACAATCGGCTTACGGCTGTTCTGAATCAGACAATAAAGACTCGCCGCCGCGTATGCCAGAGTGTCCGTTCCGTGGAGAACCACAAATCCGTCAAACTCATCGTAACGCGTACGAATAAGCCGCGCCAAGGTCTCCCAGTGACGCGGAGTCATATTCGTGCTGTCAAGATTAAAAAGCTGATCGGTATTAATTTCAACGGGCAGCTTCAAACCCTTCACAAGCTCCGAAACCTGCGCGGACGGCGCAAGACCATTCTCCGATTCAGCGCATGAGATAGTGCCTCCTGTGCCGATAACAAGAATTTTTCGCATTAACGAGGTTCTACAATAAACTTCATCGCGGTGCGTTCCTCACCATCAATGATAACGGTAGTAAATGCCGGGATACAGATTAAATCCACGCCGACAAGCGCCATATAGCTTCTCGCGATAGCGATAGACTTAACCGCCTGATTCGCAGCGCCCGCGCCGACAGCCTGAACCTCAACCTCTCTGTTTTCACGAATAACCGCCGCAATTGCTCCAGCAACCGACTTAGGCACAG
>CAYZQU010000344.1:0-2134 GCA_964480645.1 uncultured Ruminococcus sp.
CCCCGCTTTTGCCGCGTTAAATTGTAAAATTATCCTCCGCAAAGTTCCTTGTATAGTCCAATGTACAGCTTAGCAGAAGTGCCCCAACTGAAGTCCGCCTTCATCGCGCGGGTAACGAGCTTGCTCCACTCGCTCTTGTTGTCGTAATAACCCTTTGCACGGCGAATCGCGTTCAGCATATCATGTGCATTGTAGCTCTGGAATGTGAACCCGATACCATTATCACCCGCGTCAACAATGCTGTCACGCAAACCGCCCGTAGCGCGAACAACGGGAATCGTGCCATAACGCGCCGCAATCATCTGCGCCAATCCGCAAGGCTCACTCTTTGACGGCATCAGGAAAATGTCTGCTCCCGCGTAAATTCTCTTAGCAAGCGCGGAATTGTAACCACGGTAGAATCCCACCTTATCGGGATACCGCCAATGCATTTCCTGGAAGAAATTCTCATATTGCTGTTCACCCGAACCGAGAATCACTACCTGAACATCAACGGCAATAATCTCATCAAAAACATATTTTACCAAATCAAAGCCTTTGTGGTCGGCAAATCTGGAAATCATAGCAATCAACGGAATGTCATACTGCGGCATTCCAAACTCCTCGAAAATCGCGGATTTACAAGCCTGCTTACCCTTGTGACTTCTTGCGGAAAACTTTGCCGCGATAGTATCGTCCGTTTCGGGATTGTACAAATCAGTGTCGATTCCATTCAAGAAACCCGTAGTCTTGTACTGTTTATTGCGGAGGATTCTGTCCAGACCGTGTGAGAACCACGGATCAAGAATTTCGCGCGAATAAGTCGGTGAAACGGTTGTTACCTTATCGGCAACTTCAATCGCGCCCTTCATAAAGTTGATGTCGTGATCATACTCGATGATATTGACATTCTGCGGAGGAATGCCCACGATGTCCTTTACCAAATCCAAACCGTACTGTCCTTGATAGCCGATATTATGGATAGTGAACACATTCTTTATGTCGCCGAATCCCCATTCGTTCTTATAGAACAGATTATGATATACGGGAATCAAAGCGCACTGCCAGTCGTTGGAGTTGATAATCTGCGGATGGAAGTCAATATGGCGCAGCATCTCCAAAACCGCGCGGCTGAAAAACACATATCTTTCGGCATCATCGTAATATCCGTACAGACCGCCGTCACGCTTAAAGTAGTACTCATTATCAATGAAGTAGTAAATAACTCCGTTCACTGTTTGTGTAAACACTCCGCAGTATTGACTTCTCCAACCCACAGGAACGGTGAAATTAGTGATGAATGTCATTTTTTCCTTAAGCTCGGGCTTGATATTATTTACATAATATGGCATAACGACGCGCGCGTCCTCACCCGCCTGAACCAGTGCCTTTGGCAAAGAACCGGCAACATCCGCCAGACCGCCGCTTGCCGCAAACGGCAACGCTTCACTTGCTGCATATAAAATGTTCATAACTGCTTCCTCCGATTATCTTTCATTTTTCGGAAATCTCCGAAAAGCGATTCTGTCTTTCATCGAACTTTTTGAAGATCACCTTTCAATTTAATTTTACCACACAATTCCACAAATTGCAAGTGTATTTCAATATTTTTTTATGCTTTTTTTACAAAAATACCGCGTGTAGTTTTCACGCGGTATTTTTTGCTGTAAATTTCAACTCAGCTTCTCGGAATACACGAAGCAACAGCACCCGCCAATTGGCTGATGGGCATAGTCTGGAGGTAAATTTTACCCGGACCGGTCACAACAGTGTTGAACAGTCCCTCGCCGCCGAACAGAACATTTCCGACGCCCTTAACGGTTTGAATATCCATAGAGCAGGTGCCCGACATTGCCGCAAGATATCCGGTATCGATAACCATCTGCTGTCCCGGCTGCAAATCATATTGAACCACATATCCGTCAATTTCGATAAACGCCATACCCGTACCGTGCAGACGCTGCATAATGAATCCCTCGCCGCCGAAGAAACCCGCGCCAATGCGCTTCTGGAACGCGATGGAAAGCTCCACGCTCGGCTGAGACGCCAGATAACCGCCCTTCTGAACGATAATATCCCCCTGACCCACGTCAAACGGAATAATAGACCCGGGCACGCTGGAGGCGAATGCAATCATTCCATCGCCGCCCTCCGC
>CAYZQU010000345.1:0-2112 GCA_964480645.1 uncultured Ruminococcus sp.
ATAAAAACCTCCGATTTATTTTGTTTGCGTAGTGTAACAAAATCCGTTATCCACACCGTAAAAAAAATAAATCGAATCAGTAATTCGTGATGATGAGTTCCTTAAATCTTCCGACCGACAAACTGTTATTTCGCTCCACAGCCGATATATTAAAATCTTTGTATAGATTTCTCACAAAATCATCATCGTTATATGACAATAAAAATCTGCCCCTGATTGCTGTCAAAGTATCTCGCAGCCTGATATGATCCGCTTCCGTAAACTGCACATCGTAATACTTTTCCGTGGTATGATACGGCGGATCACAATAAAAGAATGCCTTCGGACGGTCGTAAACCTTGATTAGGTTTTCAAAGTCTTTGTGTTCTATGACTACGGATTTTAACCGCTGCTGAACGTCCGTAAGATAATTGACCGAGTTGGTGAGATTTCTGGAATTACAGCCGTAAGATTTCCCGTCCGCCCCGAATGATAATTTCATACGCAGGAAATATCGCGCGGCACGCTGAATATCCGTAAGTCCGCGAACCTTTATCTGTGCCAAAACGTCTTCAAAAAACTCCCGCGCATTGCAGTATCCGTCAAGTTCACGCTGAAGCTCTCCCGCGTGATATTTTATGCAGCGCATCAAATTTACAAGCTCTCCGTCCGCGTCGTTGTAGACCTCCAGTTTTGCGTGACGGTCTTTATAAAAAAGCACCCAGCCCGCGCCTCCGAAAACTTCAATGTACCTGTCAAAATCCTCGGGGAATCGTTCGCAGATTGTTTTCCTCAACAGCTTTTTACCGCCTATTCTTGTGATTGGACTATTCATTAAAATCACTCCTTATAAAATATCGGCGGGGTATTTAACCCCGCCATTGTAGCTCTTATTTACTTATATCGGTGTCAAATTCCTGACATTTGTCCTCCTTAAAGTAATTCGTTTACACGCTTTTGTACGGCGTAATAATCATAGCCTGCGGCAATAAGACGCTTTTTTCGGTCGTCACCCGCGCCCCAATCACCACGAATTACCTCAGTTGCAATTTCGTCAAGTGACTTTTGCGGCGGATAGAGCAGCTCGGAGACACGACTTTTCACATCTTCCCAGTCACAGTCGGTTTCGGTCAGCCTTTGGACAATCTCCCGCGCAAGTTCGTCCGCGGAACTTTCCTCGAAATCCACAGGCGGCAGGATAAAACCCTGAAAAGTCAATGCTCCGCTGTTGTAACCCGCACTTTTGGAGTACGTTTTCATATAAAACCGTGAACCGCCGTAAGCGGAATTTGAGCAGACAATATCCCCGTTCGGCTTGATTTCCTCGACGATTGCCACGTGTCCGCAGCCGTCCGATTCGTTGAACGCTTTTCCTTTTCGCCAACACGCGACCGCTCCGAGCTTCGGCGTGTCCGAACGCTTGTAGCCGTCAGCGGTGTTGTCATACCAGTTTTCGGCGTTACCCGTTGAGAGCTTCGGGCGCGTGCCAATCAACTCATAGAACCGCCCCCACGCGTAACCTACACAGTTCGGCAGACACGAGTTACCGCTGATTTTCAGGCACTCGTTCAGACCGCCGCACGTGGACTTAATCCAGTGCTTGTCCGTCGTGGAGGGAGCGGATTTTCTCGGTACAAATTTACTCATCGTTCTCGTCCTCCTTCTTATTCGCCGCGTCGGTCAGTCCCTCTCCGAGTATGTAGCCGACGACCGCCGCGCCACTCAGGATTGCTCCCGAGATTTTGTCCGCGTCCTCCTGATTTCCGCCGAAAATCACGATTAATCCCGCGACAAATCCCGCGAGAGATACCCACAATTTCCGGCTCGTCAATTTCCGTTTCCAATCAATTTTCATTTTTAATCCTCCTTGTCTGTCGGCAGAGCCATAATCTGGTTATACAGCTCTGTTATTGTTCCGTTGCCTCCTAACGCGTGATATGCGTCGTATGCCTTGGTTACCGATTCACGCGCATATATTGGGCAGTATTTTCTGTCCGTATACTTTTCGTGCGCGCGGATTATCTCCAATCGTAACAGACACTGTAAACCGCTTTTCATATTGGATTTTCGGTTTGCCAATGCTGTAAATGCCACGTTCCCGATTGTTACAAACGCGCCTATCAGCGCGACTAT
>CAYZQU010000346.1:0-2111 GCA_964480645.1 uncultured Ruminococcus sp.
AAGAATTTCACCAGAAAGTGTCATTTCTTTCTCCTTTTTTAAATGTGCCAATCCAAAAACGCGCTCTACAACTGCCGCTTTGCGGCATTTCAAGACCACTCGCTAAGTGTTACATCACACCGCGCTGCGGTGTGACGCAACACTTGCGTTTTGGATTTGCCTGCGTAATTCACACGTTTATTTAACAAATCAAGAACCGCGCAACTTTTGCTTTGCAAAAGTCGCGCTATCCGAGTGCTGTCTCAATTCGCTAACGCTCATTTTCGACAGCACTCGATTTCTCGATTTGCCTGCGTAATTCACACGTTGATTTTAATTATAACGCGCAAATATCAAACCCTTATCGAATCCACAAACACGTTCACCTTTTCTACGGAAAGCCCCGTGCTCTGCTCGACTGTATAGCCGACCTTATTGATTATCGAGCGCACTACGGCGTTCATATTCACACCGTACATCAGTGAGATATGCAGGTCAATAAGCAGCTTATCCTTAACGAATCTGACATTTACACCGCGAACATTATCATTTTTTTTCGTGAACGGCATTACCGCCTTGAGCGTTTCGCGGATTCCGGTGACGTTCATTGAAATCACGCCGAAGCACTTTGTCACTGTGTTTCCAATCAGCTTTGTGAAATACTCCGGGGAAATCAGGATTTTTCCCACATGATTCTGTAAAGTAACCATTTTTCCTCCTTATCTTAAATAGCAAATCCAAAAACGCGCAAATGAAAATTGCTTTGCAATTTTCATTTCCGCTCGCTAAGCGACCCGAAACACCGCTACGCGGTGTTTCGCGCCGCTTGCGTTTCGGATTTGCGCGAGTCGCCATAGGCTTATCTTAAAAGCAAATCCGAAAACGCGCTCTTGAAATGCCGTTTTACGGCATTTCAAGACCGCTCGCTAAGTGTTACCTCACACCTACGGTGTTCGGTAACACTTGCGTTTTGGATTTGCACTTCACTCTTTAGCCTTGATTTGAATTAAAAACTATCAACCGTAATTATTCCCTTTGGAGCGGGCTTGCATACCGCTGTGAAATACTTGGGAAATTCACGCGCGGCGGCTCTTGCAGATTCCTCGTCCGAAAACACTCCGAACACCGCCGAGCCGCTCCCCGTGAGAATCGCGCCCTCCGCGCCGCAATCATTCAACCGTTTCGTGATTCCGTTTATCCGTTCATCATTATACGCCGTTTGGAACACATTGTACATATTCTTGGGAAAATTTTCGCCTGATTCCAAAAATTCACTCATTTTCCCACATTCTGTAACCGAGGACTTGTCATACTCCGCATACCCACGGCGGGTATCGCACACAAAATCGGGCTTCACCACAAGGAACACCCTTTCCGGAAACGGCGGAATTTCCGTTATCTCATCGCCGATTCCGCAGCACACTTTTATTCCCCCACATAGGCAGAACGGCACGTCCGCGCCTATTCTCGCGCCAATCCGCGACAATTCCGCTTCGGAAAACGGATTTCCGTTCAGCCTGTTCAAACCCGTCAGCACCGCCGCCGCGTCCGCGCTGCCGCCGCCCAGACCCGCTCCGTGAGGAATCCGTTTTTCAATACGGACTTTCGCTCCGCCGTTTTTACCCGATTCCGCATAAAACAACTCAACCGCTTTATAACAGATATTCCCGTCATTTTGCGGAATTTCCGGATTGGAGCATTCCACTGTTATCTTGTCTGAAAGCTCCATCGTTATGACGTCCGACAGATCCACGCTTTGCATAACGGATTCCAGATTGTGGTATCCGTCGGGGCGTTTGCTCACAATATCCAGAAACAGGTTGATTTTCGCGTTTGCGATTAATGTTATCACTTCTTTAACTCCTCAAGGAATTCGCGAATCCGCGCCAGTGCCGTGGTTAAATGCGCCACGGAATACGCGTAAGAAACACGAACAAATCCCTCGCCGCTCTCGCCGAACGCCGAACCCGGTACTACCGCGACTTTCTTGTCATAAACAAGCTTTTCACAGAACTCCGCGCTGGTCATTCCCGTGGACTTGATACACGGGAATACATAAAACGCGCCCTCCGGCTCAAAGCACGTCAGTCCCATATCGTTGAATCCCTTAACGACCAACCGCCGCCGCATAT
>CAYZQU010000347.1:0-2109 GCA_964480645.1 uncultured Ruminococcus sp.
AATACGCCGCTACCTTGGATGAAGTTCAAAGAAACATCATGGAAGACTGCGAGCCGTTCCCCTACGACCTTTCCGACGATGAGACAACTAACGAGGTAAGATATTCTTTGGGTATAGAACAGTACCCGAAAGATTAGAAAGGATGATAAATATGGAAAAGAGTATTGCGGTAATTAAGGGCGATGGAATCGGTCCTGAAATAGTCACCGAGGCTATGAAAGTACTGGACAAGGTTGCCGAGAAATTCGGTCACAAGTTTAACTATGAACAGCTTCTTATGGGCGGCTGCTCCATTGACGCGAACGGAGTTCCGCTCACCGAGCAAACAATTGAACGCTGCAAAGCGGCTGACGCGGTGCGTATGGGGTCAATCGGCGGAAACACCACCACCTCGCCGTGGTACAAACTCCCCGCAGACAAACGTCCCGAAGCGGGCTTGCTAGGTCTTCGCAAGGCATTGGGATTGTTTGCCAATCTGCGTCCTTGTCTGCTGTTCAAACAGCTTTCGGGAGCGTGCCCGCTTAAAACGGAAATCAGCTCTAAAGGCTTTGATATGCTGATTATGCGTGAACTTACAGGCGGATTGTATTTCGGAAAGCGTTATACCGAGGAGAAAAACGGCGTAATGACGGCGGTGGACACCCTTGAATACAATGAAAACGAAATCCGCAGAATCGCGAAGAAGGCGTTTGATGTGGCAATGCAGCGTCGCAAAAAGGTCACAAGCGTGGATAAGGCGAATGTCCTCGATACTTCCAGATTATGGAGAAAAGTCGTTGAGGAAGTCGCAAAGGACTATCCCGAGGTTACATTGGAACACATGTTAGTGGACAACAGCGCAATGCAGCTTGTCCGCGACCCCGCGCAGTTTGACGTAATGGTGACGGAAAATATGTTCGGCGATATTTTGTCAGACGAAGCGTCGATGATTACAGGCTCAATCGGAATGTTGGCGTCCGCGAGTATGAATGAAACGAGTTTCGGACTTTATGAGCCGAGCGGCGGTTCAGCACCCGATATTGCGGGTCAGAACAAGGCGAACCCAATTGCGACTATTCTGTCGGCGGCAATGATGTTACGCTATTCGTTCAAGATGGACAAAGAAGCGGACGCGGTGGAAAACGCTGTAAACGCGGCTCTTGAAGCGGGATTCCGCACAGGCGACATTATGAGCGACGGAATGACGCTCGTTTCCTGTTCCGAAATGGGAGACAAAATCGTGGAATATATTTGATTTATTTCCAAAATATGAAAAATGGTATCAAGCAAAACAGCTTGATACCATTTTTATTTGATGGGATTTACATTGTCCTCTTTGATTTACTTTTTAAGTGCTTCGCTTATGATTAGCAGTGCTTCTGATTTTTCCACCGATATTGTGCGAAAGTTTTGAATTAATTGCCGCTCTTTTTCTGACAAAAATGTGCTTTCACCCTCGTTAAAAAGCTCCGCTAATGTTATTCCAAGCGGTACTATCATCTTTTCCAAAGTTTCAATTGTTGGTTGACGAGTTCCTTCTTCAATTCCTTTTATATGATGTCCGGAAATTCCGGTAATTTGAGTTATTTGATAACGAGTCAGACCTCTTGCTTCTCGGATTTCTTTTATACGTTTTCCTAAATTCACAACATTCGCCCCCTATATATTTATTATAATCTTTTAACAAAAATAAAATAATATCCAATTGGGCTTGAAATTATAGACTTATAGGTGTATAATGGATATTAGAAAACTTTTGGAGGATAAAATTATGAGAGTAGCAGTAATAGGTTCAAGAGGTCTTACGGTAGACGATTTGGGGATTTATCTCCCCGTTGATACAATGGAAATAATTTCCGGCGGCGCAAAGGGAATTGACACTTGCGCGAGGAATTACGCGATTTCACACAACATCAAGCTGACTGAATTTCTGCCCGAAAATGATAAATACGGACGCTCCGCTCCGTTGATACGAAATATCACCATCATTCGAAATTCCGATATTGTTCTTGCGTTTTGGGACGGAAGCTCTCATGGAACTAAATTCGTAATTGACAAATGTAATGAAATGGGAGTGACTGTTAAGATTTTTTTGCCTAATTAATATTTCATAATTTGGTTTATGCTCAA
>CAYZQU010000348.1:0-1222 GCA_964480645.1 uncultured Ruminococcus sp.
ACCTATAACATATGCATTGCCGGCCGTCTCATGAAAATATCCATAATAATCCTCGAAAGACACAACATTTTGAATATACTTTTTAATTATAGCATATTTTTTGCAATATTTCAATATTTTTACGGAAAAAAATCACAATTATTTCAGAAAATAAAAATTCCCCTGTCGAAACAGAGGATTTTTCAATAACATTGGCTAAAAACGAACTTATACCGCCGATTTGATATGTTCTTCCCGAAAACCCAAAAACAAATAAATTCCCAGTACGGCATTAAAACCTGCCGCCGCGAATACGCTAAAACGCTCGGGGATGCCGAAAAACTCCTTCGGAACGACGCCCGTTCCCACCGCGCCAATGAACATCAGCGTCAATGCCGCTGCTGCCCAAACTGCCAAAGAATGATATCTTTTATCACGAAACCCGCCAACCATAATTATAACAAGAGAGGTAATAGAAAGCAGAACAACAAGCGGCGTTATCACATAAATGTGCATAATATCTTGAAAAGCCCCGGCGTTTCCGCTGTCTGACAGTGGAAACATTGCATATCCTATGTTCGATATCCAATTCATTATGGCAAAGAGGTAAATGCCTATACAAAGAGTTTTGTTCAGTTTACCCCCAATAAATATGCAAACCGCCATTATCGAAACGATTCCGCACACGTTGTATAAAGACGATAACTGTTTCCAGAGTATTCTTGACGGAGCGTTATTCGCACTTAAATCGCTGACTGCCTGCGTTTTCCAATCGTAACCGGGATATGCTGTCGGAGCAAAAATCACCGCAGTAGTATAAGAAATCAGCGATATTAATCCCAAAAGTCCCAACCAATTAATCAATTTTTTCTTCATCATTAATACCTCCGTATTCACTGCAAAACCACTTAATATAATTTTGTATCATATCCTTCGGAAAAGGCTTGCCGCAGCATGAACAGTCTAATTGATAATCCATAAGGGCATGAATCGTCATCGCCAACGAAATAGATGCCATATCAATGTTGTCAATGTGGATTTTTTGGTGAACCTGCAAAGCGTAAAACAAATTTTTTGTCGCCAAAATCATTCTTTTCGTTTCCTCCGCCATAATTTCAGCGGCGGTTGAATTGATTGCACGCTCAGAATAAATAACCTTGTAAAAAGCGAACATTTTATCTTCCGTGCATATTTTGCCGTAATTTGATACCGCACAAGTTAATGCCTCCTCCATACTCTTATC
>CAYZQU010000348.1:1232-2108 GCA_964480645.1 uncultured Ruminococcus sp.
CTTTGACAAATTCGCCATAATCAATATCCGAAAACGATAACTGTTCCTTCGATTTATCCCTTAAATATTGATACATCGCGGCTATAATTTCTTCCTTTGACTTGAAGTGGTTGTAAAGCGACGGCTTTCGTATGCCTAATTTTTCCGCTATTTGTGACATAGACACATTACTTAGACCTTTTTCTGCCGCAAGTTCCAATGTAATAAAGATAATTTCTTCTTTTCTGTTCATTCTTTTGCACCTCTGTACTTTATGTTAACTATTATACTACCTAACGTTAGTTTTGTCAATAATATTGAGAAAATTTTCATCTAAATTTCACATTACAGTCTATGGTTTTTAGATAACACTGCACAAAGATTTCTATTGTCGCTTTTAATCGGCAACTGCATAAACATCCTGTTTACCTCCGATTGTTATAAATCCACAATTATTTCAAATAATAAAAATTCCCCTGTCGAAACAGAGGATTTTTCAATCACAATATATGCGATTTTAATTTTTCAGGTTGATTAACCTCCAAAAGATTACACTAGCAAGCGAAAACAGAACCGGATAAATAAGCCGTTTTAAGGTTTCGACAGAAATCAGTTTGGAATCGCTGTCAAATGTTGCGTCGACGGCTTGCATAAAAATCGCCAACATAACAGTTAAAACCGCGTTTGAGATGGACATAACCAAAATAATAAAGTTAAAAAATTCTTCTGCATCATAATTATACGGCAATGTTTGATTTAGTAAGGAAGAAACCAATATGTTTTCCAATACCGGAATAAGAATACTTATCAGCGAAACCGGTATGCAGCGAATAAGAAATTTTCCTATATTTGTATGTAACGTCCCTCCGGATTCTTTATTTTTCATACTTTGAAAAA
>CAYZQU010000349.1:0-2105 GCA_964480645.1 uncultured Ruminococcus sp.
TATCTTCAGCCGATTGGGTCTACCGTGAGCATTTTTGTGCGACAGTTTATATTTGTTGGGTTTATTATGATTATCCTAACAATATTTATGTCCGCGTTGTTTTCTTATAAGGTCTCCGAGCCGATTATCCGTATAAACAACTCCGCCAAGGAGCTTCCGCAAGGAAAATTCAATGTCAAAGTTGATAAACACGATTATGCGGAGATTAAACAGCTTGCGGGGACGTTGGAATCCGCATCTAATGAAATCGCTAAAGCGGACGATTTGCGTCGGGAACTGATGGCGAATATTTCGCACGATTTGCGTACTCCTTTGACAATGATTAAGGCGTATGCCGAGATGATTCGCGACTTGTCGGGAGATAATCCCGAAAAGCGTGAGCGGCACTTAAAAGTAATTATTGATGAAACCGATCGCCTTTCGTCACTTGTAAATGATATTCTGGATCTGTCGAAGTTACAGGCAGGTGTTACCGAAATGAATATCGAAGCATTTGATTTCAGCGAACGATTGTCCGGGGTGATTTCTCGCTTTGATATAATGAAGGAAAGTGACGGAATCATCATTGAACTTCATAAGGACGACAATATTATTATATCGGCGGACGTAACCAAACTTGAACAGGTGATTTATAACCTCATCAACAATGCCGTTACCTATGCGGGTGACGATAATACGGTGATTGTGCGGTTGTTCCGCAAGGATGGCGGAAAGATTCGTTTTGAAGTTGAGGACCACGGCGATGGAATCTCTCCCGAAAACTTACCACATATCTGGGATAGGTATTACAAGGTAAGTCAGCGTAACAGCACTCATAAGCGTGCCAAGATGGGCAGTGGAATCGGTTTGTCTATTGTAAAGAGCGTTCTGGAACAGCACAAATTTGAGTTTGGTGCGGAAAGTGAGCAAGGAAAGGGAAGTACGTTCTGGTTTGAGGCACCCGAGTATGTGGAAGCTACACCGGAACCGCAGAAAAACACGGGGTTACGGCGATTCATACCCGAAAAAAAACACGATAATAAAAAAACAACTTGACAAAACGGCGGCAGTCTACAAAAAAACAGGAGGAACCACACGTAACTCTCAGTCCATAACAATCAAATAAACGATAAAAACTGCCGCGTATAATAGCGCGGCAGTTTGGTTTTTATTATACGATTTTCTCACCACAATCATAAACGTTCGCGGAGAGGGCAGCGGCAATTTCGGACAGCTTTTCGATTATTCTGGGGTAGAACCCTTCGCAGCCGATTCTGCCGTTATTACAGAATATCTTGCAGTTTTTATGCCAGAGTACTCTCCCGGGTATTATTATTTCCATCTTCTGTTTGGTTAAAGGAGCGGTTATGACAACGTTTTCGGACAAGATAAGCTCATTGTCCGTATTAATATAGCGCATCCATTCATCATCAGTAATCTCGCTGTTTTCGCGTTCAATATAGATGTCCATTTGAGATCCACCTTATTTAGAGTCTGAAGCCATCAAGCGAACCATAACCGCTTTTTGCGCGTGCAGACGGTTTTCAGCCTCATCGAAAATCTCGTTTGCGTGAGCCTCAAATACTTTCGCGGTGATTTCTTCCTCGCGGTGAGCGGGCAGGCAGTGAAGCACAATTGCGTCTGATTTCGCGGATTTCATTACTTCATCGTTAATTTGATAAATGCCTTGGAATACAGCCTTGCGCTTTTCAGATTCGCCTTCCTGACCCATTGAAGCCCATACGTCCGTGTATACGGCATCGGCGTCTGCGGCGGCTTCTACGGGATCGGAAACAAGTTGGAATTTATCCCCATAAGCCTTTGCAAATTCAAGAACCTTGGAATCGGGGTGATAACCCTCAGGGCAAGCAAGCGAAACACGCATTCCGACTTTCAGACCGCCAACGGTGAGCGAATTCGCCATATTATTTCCATCACCGATGTAGCACAACTTCAGACCGTCCAGCTTGTTCTTATATTCACGGATTGTCTGTAAATCGGCGAGTACCTGACAAGGGTGGCAGAAATCGGTAAGTCCGTTGATAATCGGGATTGAACCGTATTCCGCTAAATCCTCGACTTCCTTTTGCGCGAATGTACGAATCATAATTCCATTCAGGTAGCGC
>CAYZQU010000350.1:0-2104 GCA_964480645.1 uncultured Ruminococcus sp.
CGCTGAGGAGATGTTTGATACGGTTGACCCGCTGATTCGTCTTGATATGTCGGAATATATGGAGAAACACAGTGTATCAAAACTTATCGGTTCGCCTCCGGGATATGTCGGCTATGACGAGGCGGGACAGCTCACTGAGCGCGTACGCAGAAAGCCGTACTCAGTAATTCTGTTTGATGAAATCGAAAAAGCTCACCCCGATGTGATGAATATTCTGCTTCAAATTTTGGACGAGGGAAAAATCACCGATTCACATGGCAGAAACGTCAGCTTTGAGAACACGATTATTGCGATGACTTCCAATGCCGGATCTTCTGATGGAATGAACGGAATCGGTTTCGCCAAAACAAGCGGAGACATCAGCAAAGATCGTGCTATGAAAGGCTTAAAGGACTTTTTGCGTCCGGAGTTTCTCGCTCGTGTGGACGAGATAGTGACGTTTGCTCCGCTCAGTGAGGAATCTTATGCCAAAATCGCCAAGCTCAATCTTGAAGAACTTAGAGAACCGTTGTCTGAAAAGAATCTCAAACTTGTCATTTGCGAGGATGTTTATTCGGCTGTTGCGAAAAAGGCGTTTGGCGGAAAGTTCGGCGGACGCGATATTCGTCGTGTTATTCGCTCGGATATTGAGGATAAAATCGCTGAGCTGCTGATTGAAAACAACGAGGAAACGCTCTCTGCGGTGGAAATTTCCGCGGAAGACGGCGAAATCAAGGTTGCTGTGAAATGAGTACAGTGCTGATTACGGGCGGCAGCGGCGCAATCGGAGCCGCAATTGCCGCCGAGTTTGCGAAAACGGACGATGTGGTTTTCACATATAACAGCAACAAAGAACGAGCGCATTCGTTGATGGAGAGCAACTGTTTTTGTTGCCAAATGGATATTACCGACACAAATTCGGTTGAAAACGCGATTCAAGATGTTTTGCGAGAATTTTCGCATATTGATATTCTGGTGAACAATGCCGGAATCTCACTTATAAAGCCGTTCCTTGATACAACTTATGAGGAATGGCAGCGAATGATCGATGTTAATCTGACGGGTGTGTTCAATGTTACAAAAGCGGTTGTTCCGTATATGGTGAGCCGGAAAAGCGGATCTATTGTGAACATCTCCTCGGTATGGGGAGTACATGGAGCGTCCTGCGAGGTGGCTTACTCTGCGTCGAAAGCGGGTGTAATCGGGTTCACTAAGGCACTTGCAAAGGAACTTGGCTTGTCCGGAATCACTGTGAACGCAGTCGCTCCCGGAGTGATTGACAGCCCTATGAACACATCACATCTTACGGCTGAGGAATTGGACCAGCTTGCGGAGCAGACACCTATGAATCGTTTAGGTCAGCCGTTTGAGGTCGCGAAGGCTGTTCGGGCGCTTGCCGAAAACCGCTTTATAACAGGGCAGTGCTTGGGAGTTGACGGAGGATTTTACTGATGTATAAAGCGGTAGTATTTGATTTCGATTATACATTGGGCGATACCACTGACGGAATAGTAAAAAGTATTGATTATGCCTTGGAATATCTCGGGTATGCGCCAAAAAGCGTTTTGGAGGTCAAGCGCACTGTCGGGATGTCGCTTAAAGAAACATTTGCCACTCTCACCGGCTGTCGCGATAACGAACAGTCGGAGCGTTTTGTAAAACTGTTCCGTGAAAAAGCGGACGAGGTTATGACGGAGAGCGCGGTGCTTTACGATTGTGTTCCCGAAATTATGTTTGAGCTGCACAAAACGCTGAAAATCGGCATTGTCACTACAAAGTTCCATTACCGTATAGAGGCGATTTTGCGTAAATTCTCCATAGCGGATTTTGTTGACGTAATAATTGGCGGAGAGGACGTCAAGGAAGAAAAGCCCTCGCCCGAGGGACTACTGAAAGCGATTGATATTCTTGAAGTAGAGAAGCGTGGGGTATTGTATGTCGGCGACAGTTATATTGACGCGGCAACGGCACAATCTGCGGGAGTGGATTTTGCTGCGGTTATTACGGGCACAACAAAAGATTTTTCGGAATATAAAAGTGTTTTGGTTACCGAAAACTTAAGTGGAGTATTTGACTTTGTAACAAAATTATAAAATCAATATAGGGAACCTCTAAAAATTGATTC
>CAYZQU010000351.1:0-2098 GCA_964480645.1 uncultured Ruminococcus sp.
AATATTCGTGTTAATCCTTGACAAAATCCTCGCTTTGTGATATAATGTACATTGGGCGAATATATTTAAGAGGTATCACAATTTGCAAGTTACGGCTTGTAAAAATTCAGGTTCATATTATGGGGGTATTATGAAATGTGCGGAATTGTAGGATACATCGGCAGACGCGATTGCACAGAGGTTTTAATGGACGGGCTTGAGAAACTCGAATATCGCGGGTATGACAGCGCGGGGATTGCCGTGTTTGAAAACGACATAATCAAAACCGTGAAAACTCGCGGAAAACTGCAAGCTATGCAAGAAAAACTTGCAAACGAGGGAAAGCCCAACGGTCACTGCGGAATCGGTCATACGCGCTGGGCAACGCACGGAGAACCGTCCGACGTCAACTCGCACCCGCACTCCAACGGGCGCGTAACCATCGTACATAACGGCATTATCGAGAACTACTCCGAACTTAAGGATTTCCTCACGGAGCGCGGCTACACGTTTTTGTCGCAGACCGACAGCGAGGTTGCGGCGTGTCTTCTCGATTACTATTATTCCGAGCGAAACCCGCTGAAAGCAATCACAGAAACGATGCGCGAGCTTCGCGGAAGCTTCGCGCTTGGGATTCTGTTCCGTGATTTTCCCGACCGCGTTTACGCCGTGCGTAAGTCCAGCCCGCTGATAGTGGGGGTTGGCGAGGACGAGGGCTTTATCGCCAGCGATATTCCCGCGTTTTTGAAATACACGAAAAAGTTCGTGCTTTTGGAAGATGATGAAATAGTTTGCCTGGATAATGAGGGACAGCATTTCTATGATGGTCACGGACTTCCGTTGAAAAAAGTTGTTCAAATTGCCGAATGGGATGTAGAGCAGTCCCAAAAAGGCGGATTTCCTCATTATATGTTAAAGGAAATTCATGAGCAACCGGATGTTGTGAAGAAAACTTTGGATAATTTTGTTAATAACGGAGTGCCTGACTTTGGCGCAGTGGGGCTTACAGATGACTTGTTACATGATGTGAAACGGGTTTTTGTGGTTGCCTGCGGCACGGCAATGCACGCGGGAATCGTCGGGAGATACGCGATTGAGAAACTAGCGCGCGTTCCTGTGACAGTCGAGGTAGCCAGCGAATTCCGATATATGGACCCGATTGTCGGAAAGGACGACCTGGTCATCGTTGTGTCCCAATCGGGAGAAACTGCCGATACAAAGGCGGGATTGGAGCTTGCGAAGTCGCGCGGGGCGAGGACTCTTGCGATTGTCAATGTAAAATACTCATCTATCGCGCGTGCCGCGGAAATGTGCGTCAACACACCTGCGGGTCCTGAAATTGCCGTAGCGAGCACCAAGGCGTATTCCGTACAGATAACCTCACTGTATCTTATTGCGTTCAGATTCGCTTTCGCGCGTGGAGTTATCACGGAGGACGAGTTAAGAGAGCTTACAGCTCAGTTGTATCGTGCGCCTGATGCCATCAAAAGGATTCTTGAACGCAAGGACGAATGTCAGTTCATCGCGTCACAGCTTGTGAACGATGAAACGCTGTTTTTTATCGGGCGCGGCTTTGACTATGCGCTGTCAATGGAAGCGTCGCTGAAGCTCAAGGAGATTACCTACATTCACTCCGAGGCGTACGCGGCGGGCGAGTTGAAGCACGGCACAATCTCGCTTATCGAGAACAATATTCCCGTTATCACCGTTGCCACTCAGCAGAATGTTCTCGCGAAGACCATTTCCAATATGGAGGAGGTAAAAGCGCGCGGAGCGCGTATTATAGCCGTTTGCCGCAAGGGGACGGAGTTCGCGGAGGGTATGGTGGATCTGCGTCTGGATATTGACGTGGATATGGACGATATTCTTGTTCCTCTGCCGGCTGTGTGCGCTTTGCAGCTTATCGCGTACTACACAAGCGTATTGCGCGGAATTGACCCCGACAAGCCCCGAAACCTTGCTAAATCCGTAACGACGGAATAATTGTGCAATTTAACCAAATGTTTTTGTTATTTGACAAGTAAAACACAAAAAATAAAATAACCCGAAAAAAACCGAAAAAATATCAAAAAAGCCCCGAATTTGGCTTAACCGTGCTGAAATCGCTTGCACGATGATA
>CAYZQU010000352.1:0-2098 GCA_964480645.1 uncultured Ruminococcus sp.
CATCTGGCCGCCGAACAAGAGGTTGATTGAGCCTGTGACCATCAAATTCGCGTCGACTCCTTTCGGGCTGTTCAGGAACGTGTTGCGGTGCATTACGCCGTATCGCGCGAATTCCGCGTTCTGAAGTCCCGGAATCATCGAGAACACTCTTTTTTGTTCGCCGAATTTCAGGTTTGTCTGGAATCCCACAAGGTTGAACAATGTGCCCTCTTTATCCTCCTTGCGGAGCTGAACCGCCGCGTAAGGGCGAAGTCCCGTGCGCGGGTCGGTAAGTCCGACGGGCTTCATACACCCGTAGCGGACGCTGTCGTAACCGCGTTTCGCAAGCACTTCAACGGGCATACAGCCCTCGTAGACCGTAAGTCCCGCCGATTCCTCGGGGCGGTCGAACTCGTGGAGCGGCGCGCTTTCCGCATTTATCAGCGCGTTATAAAACGCGTCGTATTCTTCCTTATTCATCGGGCAATTCGCGTAATCCGCGCCGTCTTTTTCATATCGGGACTGGTAAAACGCTATCCCGAAATCCACGCTTTCGGCGGTGACAATCGGCGCGGCGGCGTCATAAAAGCTGAGATACTCGCCGCATTTTTCGCGGATTTTATCCGCTAAAGCGTCGCTTGTCAGCGGTCCTGTGCAAATTATCGCGTTCTCCTCGGGGAACTCGGTGACTTCCTCGTTTTTTATTGTGATGTTCGGGTGTGATCTCACGATTCGCGTTACCTCGTCCGAGAACTCCGCTCGGTTGACGGCGAGCGCGCCGCCCGCGGGGACGGCGGTTTTGTCGGCGGCTTCGCATATCACCGAGCTGAACAGACGCATTTCCGCCTTAAGCAGTCCGCAGGCGCTGTCTACCCTCGCGGATTTCAGCGAATTCGAGCAGACAAGCTCCGCGAATCCATCGTATTTATGAGCCGGCGAATACTTTCTTGGTTTCATCTCGTACAACTCCACCGCAAATCCGCGATTGGCAAGCTGCATTGCCGCTTCACAGCCCGCGAGTCCCGCGCCTATTACCTTTACCGTCATTCGTCCGCACCCTTTTTATCGTCCAGAGGACGCTCGTAACCGCAACCTTCCTTGGCGCAATAAATCTTGCCAAGCTTGCCCGATTTTTTGAACAGGCTTGAACCGCACTGAGGGCACTTCTCCTCCAACGGCATATCCCATGTCATATAATTGCAGTTTTTGAAGTCTTCACAGCCGTAATAGGGTTTCCCTTTTTTGGACTTTTTAAGCAGCATTTTTGAGCCACATTTCGGGCAGAAACCATTAGCTTCGGTGACGATTTTTTTGGTGAATTTACAATCGGGAAATCCCGAACAGCCGAGGAATTTTCCGTATGGTCCTATCTTGATAACCATCGGTTTTCCGCACTGCTCACACTTGATGTCCGTAACCTCGTCAGGAACTTTCAGGTGCTTGCCGTCCATTTCTTTTTCCGCCGTTTCAAGCTCCTTGGCGAAGCCGGTGTAGAATTTTCTCAGCATTGCAACCCAATCGGTTTTACCTTTTTCAACGCTGTCAAGGTCGCTTTCCATTTTCGCGGTAAATTTCACATCCACGATATTGTTAAACTTGTCCTTAAGCAATTGCGTGATTACTTCTCCCAGCGCGGTGGGCTTCAACTGATTGCCCGTTTCGCGCTCTACATAATGGCGGTCAAGAATGGTGGAGATGGTCGGTGCGTAGGTAGAGGGTCGTCCGATTCCGTTTTCCTCAAGCGCCTTAATAAGCGAGGCTTCATTATATCGCGCGGGAGGCTGTGTGAAGTGCTGATTTCCGAGAAGTTCCTCGCATTTCAGCTTCTCGCCGTTGGTGATTTTAGGCAATGCTCCGCCCTGCTCCTCTGTATCCTTGGATTCCTCATAAAGCTTGGTGAATCCGTCAAATTTTACCGAATATCCGCCTGCCTTGAACAGACAATTGGCGGCGGTAATTTCCACTGAAACGGTATCCATTACGGCGTTTGCCATCTGGCTTGCCATAAAGCGCTCCCAGATGAGCTTGTAGAGCCGATACTGGTCGCTTGAAAGCGAACCCTTTACCTTTGCGGGCGTAAGCTCCACATTGGTGGGGCGGATCGCTTCGTGCGCGTCCT
>CAYZQU010000353.1:0-2097 GCA_964480645.1 uncultured Ruminococcus sp.
TGAGCATATACTCATTAGCTATTGTGGCATATGTATTTGTATCTATTACATCGGATAATTTAAAACCATGATTGAGCTGATATACATTAACTGCAGTACTGGTGAGTATACCGTAGCTCTTACCATATGGATTGCCCTTCATATCTAAATATCCGAGATATACAAGCCACTTTTGTAGTTTCTCTATCTCACCTGAAGCTAACTCCATATTTTTACCGTTGTTGTATGTTGATTGTGGAACTGGATCATAACTATCATACAATCCGTCACCATCCGTATCCTTATCCGTAGGATCGGTGGAAACAGGCATAATTCTGGTGCTGCACAATTTAGCCTCAAACATATCATCAACATCATTGATTGGCAAATTTGCCGGTCCGCCTCTGTAAAACCGAGATTTGAATCCACTAAAACCATTATAAATATATGGCTTCTCAACGAACTCCATGCATTGCTTGATTGTCGGAAGAATAGCATTATGTTTTTCATCGTAGGTAATAAGACCAAGTTCCTCCCAATGCGCGAAATTAACCTCATCCCAGTCGGAAAGACCGTCCATATCCGTATCGGTATCTTCGCCCGAGGGATTCTCTCCATTAGGATACAGCTCACTTTTCAGAACCACCCTCTGCAGACCGTTTGCCAGAATGGCTTCAAATTCAGATCCATATTCGTATTGGGAAATTTCTTGTTTCACATACTCCTCATTGAAAATGTGCTTGTAAATTTTACCCACAAAACTATTGTTATAATCCAGAATAAGCCCGTTGGTTTTATTCGCGATTTCACTTTGGAATCCGGTTAAGGACATGGAATCGCTTATTATGCTTATATTTACATTGTATTCCGCCGCTTCATTCAAAATGCCGCTGACAGATTGTGCGTCGTAGACGGAGTCCTCCTGTGCGTAAATATCGAAAATATAGTTGTGGGTACTATTGTCACAATTGCCTAATGCGCTGCTCAGACCTTCAGAAATGATACAGTTTTTCCACATCGGGCTAACATCACCTGTAACTCCGCCTATGAATTCTGACAATCTTCCCACAGATTTATAGTTATAATCCCCGGGATTAAAGACTCCGGTTAATTTGGGGCAATACTTGACAAAATTAGTAGATGACTGCTTGTATATTGTAATTTTAAAATCTTTTTGTTGGGCAACAAGTGTATTTGCAAATTCGAGAATTTGCTTCTTTATCGTATTAAACTGTTCGGTAGAAATAACGGAGCTGCGCTCATCAATAATAAAAATTATGTTATACAGTTCGTCCAAGTTATTCACAGTGGAATCATTAGTTGCCGCGGGCGCGCCGGAATACATCTGCTGAGTAACAGTTTCGGTCGAAACTCCCTCAGGCTCAATGCCCAAATTACTCATCAGTACTTCCATATCGAGGACGCAGTAAGTTCCGAGTTCGTCGGTTTCGGCGGACAGCGTGTTGCTCTCCTCATCGAATTTCGTTTCAACGGGGAGCAGCATATTTATTTCCTCGAAGTACCTGAATATATTATACCGCTTAATTCCTTGTAAGTCAAGGCTTTTTTCGGAATTTCCGCCGGAATTTGAAATATACTCGTCCGCAATTTTGTAGGTGAGTTTAACTTTGTCAACCTCGCCACCAAGATAGCGCAGCTCCACAGCTCCGCCAAGCCGAGCGTCGCTCTCGGTAACGGCGGAGTATGAGCTGTCGTTCGCGGAGAGCCGGGTAGACGCGTTGCCAGTCGCAGAGATTTCCAGCGACAACTCATACGGAGATTCCTCGGTGTTAATTTTGGACATAGCTTCGCTGTCCGCAGAAATTTTTTGCGTTACCTTGTACTCCGAATCGGGCATACCGTGGGTTTCGGGCTTATTAGGATTAAGCCCGATTGCAATTTCTTCGCCATCGTTCAAACCGTCGCCGTCACTGTCGGATTTCAGCGGGTCGGTTTTGTGAGTGTTTACTTCCTCAGAATCCGATAGTCCGTCGCTGTCGGTATCGGCGGAAATCGGGGAAGTTCCGAGAGAAATTTCCTTTCTGTTGGACAGTCCATCGCCGTCCGAATCATCGTCCGCGTCATTCACGCCGTTCCCGTTTGTGTCGGATTTCAGCG
>CAYZQU010000354.1:0-2083 GCA_964480645.1 uncultured Ruminococcus sp.
ACAGCGTTCGGAAAGACCGGGAACATTATTCGGTCGCGGAATTGTTGTTTTGTATGCTTCGCAGCGGAAAGTGAGAAATCGGCAGGAAAGGACGAAAATTGATATGATTTGCATTGATAAAAATTCACAGGTTTTTAAAGTCGAGGGAAAGGTGGCGGACATAATTGCGGAGATGTCCGGATTAGCAGCTATGATGACGAAGCAATATTGCGAGCAAACGGGAAAAACTTTGGGAAAAGGTCTTGAAGCTGTTTTGGATTTGATAAAAAGCGGAGCGGCGGATATTATGGCGCATTGGGTCGACAGCGGAAAGAATGGAACTGAAGGGAGCGGAAAGTGATGAAATGCGGAAGCTGTTTCAGATGTGAGGAAAATTGGAGAGACGCAAGGGCGAAAGGTTTAAAGCCGCAGTGCACAAAGCCGTTGTATTCGGCAAAGCCGAGAGACGGCGTAAAAGTGCTTTGCACAGACGCGTTGATGAAAGCCGAAATCACGCCAAACAGCAAGGCGTGCAAAAATTGGAAACACAGAGCCGTATGGAACGCACACCTGCGTTTCGGAGAAATAAAGCACAATGCAAGGCGGATTTTCGATATTTGCGTTCGCGTACCAATCGGCAGATTGAGAAAGCCTGTGCGCCTTATATGGGCAGATGATTATGACGGAGCAACAGACCGAATAATCCACAATGCCGTTCCCGAATGTCCGTATTGCGGAGAAATGCCGTACAGCACGAAACGGTGCGTTTTCTGCGGGCAGCGATTTATACAAGACGAACGTACAGCGGAATGGAACAAACCGCCCGAAATCGTAAGGCTGAACTGCCCGCATTGCGGCGGGGAAAACGCGCTTGTTGGTACAAGGTCAAAGATAAACGGACATTTTCACGGAGAATGTGAAAAATGTGGTTGCAGAATTATGGAATGAGGTGCAAATATGAACAATACGGAAATAGAATGGTGCGACAGCACGTGGAATCCGGTAACAGGCTGCCTGCACAGCTGCGAATATTGTTACGCGAGAAAGCAAGCGCGGCGGTTCGCGGGGTTTGACGAAAACCTCGGCGGCTTTAGCTGGGAAGAGTTTTGCAGTGGCGGAAAGCTTTATGAAATCACCGAGCCGTACAGAATACGCACAAAGAAAGGCAGAATATTCAAGGCTCCGTACCCGTTCGACTTTGAACCGACATTTCACCGTGACCGCTTGGACGAGGTGAGAAAAGCCAAAAAGCCCAGAACGATATTTGTATGCAGTATGGCAGACCTATTCGGAGATTGGGTGCCCGATGAGTGGATTAAAGCGGTGTTCACAGCTTGCGAGAAAGCTCCGCAGCATAGGTATTTATTTCTCACCAAGAATCCCAAGCGATATGTGGAACTTTACATAGCTGATAAATTGCGGTTGGAGAAGAATATGTGGTATGGAGCGTCAGCAACTAACCCCAAACAGGCTGAAGAAACAGCCTATTATTTTGGTAAATTGCCAGTCTCGCCTAAAATTGCAAATACCTTTTTGAGTGTAGAGCCTATATTGGCTGACATAACCAAATATCACGCTTGGGAATCACTTTGCCACGGTATGTATGCCGATTGGATAATCACGGGAGCGGAGACGGGGAATCGCCAAAACAAGGTTATTCCTCAGAAAGAATGGATAGACAGTATAGTCGCAGACTGCGCGGATTATGGAATTCCCGTCTTTATGAAGAACAGCCTTATCCCGATAGTCGGCGAGGAAAATATGCGGCGGGAATTCCCGTGGGAAAGGGGCATTTGAAATGAGTAGTGAAGAACTTGAAAAATACCGCAAAAAGTTTGAAACGCACAAAGCAACGCTGATACAGGACACCGAGCGGTATCTCGCGATTGATTGGCGCAAAGAAAGCGGCAGCGGCGAATATTACGTCAATTACATTCTCGACAAAAAGCGCGGAAGTATCATAATCAGCGGCGATTTAGGCGATTGCATAGCGACTTGGTATAACAAGATGAGCGTGGAGAATTTGAAACAATATATCGGCGATGTGGGATATTTTCTGAAGAAATTCCAATGTGCGTCCGATGATTACACACACTATGAAGAT
>CAYZQU010000355.1:0-2080 GCA_964480645.1 uncultured Ruminococcus sp.
TGTTACCGTCAAAATCGACGCGGATTTGCACGCCGAGGTCAGGCGGTACATTGAGGAACACGAAATGACGATGGGAGAGTTTGTTAGCCTTGCGCTTCAAGATGAGCTTCACCCCAAACATAATATGGAGGATAAGAACATGGGCAATATGAGAACTTTGGCATTCCAAGTGACGGAAGAACTATTTCAGAAGATCAAGGACTACTTACAGCGCAACAATATGACGCAAAAGCAGTTTGTGATCGGGCTGATCGAGAACGAGATCGAGTGTGACCTCATTCAACGCATAGATATGTACGAGGCATCGACCGTCTCCGAGAGAGCTGCAGAGGAACACATAGTACAACAAGAAACAACCGCTGTGAGCGAGTTTAAGGGCATTTCCGGTGACGAGAGCGAGGAACTTGACGACGATGAAGTCGAGTCCGAGGAACAAGGAATGGCTATGGGTATTTGAAACAGCATTTTTCTTAAAAAGGTATTGACAAATCTTGAAATATATGCTATAATATAATAAAGAAATAGCTTGATATTTTTGTCTTGGCACTTCGCCTGAAAAGTTAAGATTTTTGTTTTCTTTTTTCAAGAGTTGAAAAATCTTTTTTGTAGTGGTTAGACAGTTTGCTTAACACAGCTTACAGAACCTCTCGGAACTGTAAGCTCTGCAAAGCAGAAAATAAAATTATATAAAACACGGAACGGTTTCCGATTGGAGCGGTCGCCGCCCCGTGAGTTATAAATGCTTGAGTGTTTCCAACTGTGCGCACATTGGCAGAACCTCTCGTCACGGACGGTGAAACCCGCGGGGTACGTGTTAGTCTTCTCCTTCCCGTAAAACGGTTGGTGTGGCTGCTTCGTGTAAACGCTTCGCAGCGGCTACTCGCAGAATGCGGAAGTCCTAGGCAGCAGGAGAACATCTGTTATTGCACGTTGGCATTCAATTAAGGGCAAAACCACCAAGCTCAAATGAAATGACAAAGAGCTTCTCGGACGATTGCACAAATCCGAAAAGCTCTCTTGACAAAGTATCTAAAATATGCTATAATAAGCATACTAAAGGCATCCGCAAAAAAGTCGTTCGGGGATTGCAGTCCTCGTCTGACCGCTAGCGTGTGTATCTGGAAATACACACGCTAGTTCGGGTGTTTTTATTTTACCCAAATCTATTATACCACATTTTTTTGCCATTGTCAATGCTTTTTTGAAAATTTTTCAAATTTTTTTGGAATTTGGCGTTTTTGTGATATATGTAGCACAATCCGCGGTTGCGGATTTTTTTTATTTCAAGTCTGAAAAAGAAAAATTGTGCTACATATATCCGCTCTGAGAAGTGGATATATGTAGCACAACTAATGTAAGAAAATCCGACCGCACTTTACGGTCGGATTATATATTGATTTGTCAGGATTCAAGCGACTGCATAATCGGTAAGTTTATGAATGATTTACGGTCATCAAGAAGTTGCATATTATAAGTTATCCCTTTATATGTAATTTTCTCAATCGTATCAGCAAAATCAAACGCACATTGACCATTATCTTTACCGCCGGTTATACTTTTTATGCTGTCCGGTAAAACCAATTTCTCAATATTAGGCAAAGGATATCCTTGATCATCAAATCTCAGAGGATGATGATAAAAATTTGTTGTTACAAACGCACGTTCTCCGATTATTTCCAAACCCTCATTAAGCGTGAGGTTTGTAATTCCTTTGTTCTCGTAGAACGCTTTATCACCGATTTTTTTTCACACTCTCAGGAATAGTAAGCGACCGTGACCTGATGTCGATTTCCTCAAACGCATTGGCGGGAATTTCCTCCCACTCCGGCAGTATAAGTTCTTCGCAGCTCATTTCGGAAAACGCTTTGCTTCCAAAACTTTTAACGGATTTGGGAATTTTGAAATCGCCCGAAACAGTAAATCTACTAAACGCATATTTGTCGATATACAACAGTCCCTCGGGCAGTGTGTTATTTGACAAGTAAAACACAAAAAATAAAATAACCCGAAAAAATCCGAAAAATCATCAAAAAAGCCCCGAATTTGGCTTAACCGTGCTGAAATCGCTTGCACGATGATA
>CAYZQU010000356.1:0-2064 GCA_964480645.1 uncultured Ruminococcus sp.
AAATTCAAAACGCAAGCGGCGCGTCACACGCATAGCGTGTGGCGGGTCGCTTAGCGAACGCAAATAAAAATAGCTGCGCTATTTTTATTTGCGTGGTTTTGGATTTGTAAATTTAAATATGAATATTGCACCGATATACGAGCTTAAATCCCGTCTTCGCGCGGCGGCAATCGCAGGCACGAATCTGCTCTCTGAGGATTTCCGACTGAAAAAGGCGGTGGAGGGATTTGCTCCGTTGGAGAAGGCTTCTCCCATATTCGCGAAAATCGGCGAAATGACGAGAAACCTCCTCGCGTATAATTCTCCCACGAATCTTCTTGACACAATAACGCTAGTGGATTCCGTAATCACCACGCTTGGTACGGTTGAGGTCAAGGACGAAATTGAGGACTTGCCGCTCTGCGAATTTGACGCGGAAATTATGGATATCCCGTGTTCTAAGTTGAAGGCTCTTATTGACGCGCTGACGACCTCCGGCAGCGGAAAGTTTAACTATATTGGGGAAATGTGGCGTGATTACCCGGAATTGTTTAACGATTACCGTGTATCCGAGCCGATTGTAAGAGGTTTGGGCGCGAAATATTCGGGTACTTCGGAGCTTGCGGAGAGAATTGTGGAGAAAATCGGCAGACGGATTATGCCGCTGTTGAAAAAGGGATTCGACCCCAAAGGCGGTTCTGAGATGCTGCGCCGCTTTAACTTCATTGAGGATTTCGGCGGCGCGGCTGAAAACGAGTTTTATCTCGCGAATCTCGATGATTCCGAGAAGTTGATGCGTCGGCGAATTATTTACGCGCTGCGGCTTGACGCGGGGAATCTCGACAAGCTGATTGAGCTTTCCAAGATTGAAAAAGGGAAGTTCAAGCAGGCGGCATTGGGCGCGATTCTCAATATCGACAGCCCCGAGGCGGAGAAATATATCCGCGAATACGCGAAGAAAAAGCCTTACGAGATTTTCACGCTTATAGGCTACGCGTCGTCGCGGTGGACGAGCGTTCTTACTGCGGAGCTTATGGAGCAGCTTCTGGTCGACAGTGACGGAATTACGCGTACACTGTCGCAGTCCCCGAATAAGATTGCGTGCAAGAACAAGGCGACATTTGAGGATTGCGTTTATGCGCTGAACGGTAAATTCGGTCCGGAAATCGAGAAAATCTACCGGGATTTCCGCAGCAATGAGCATTTTGACCCTACCAAGCTGAACCGTCAAACCAATATGTTCAAATTGGACAGGGTACTGGGGGATTCCATTGTTCTGACAGGCGACAAGGGCTTGATGAAGCTGGCTGTCGAGCTTAACACCAAGTCCGAGATGAAGAACAAATTCCCGCAGTCGGAGGTTTTCGCGCGGATTATGGGAGAGGAGGACTGTCTTCCGTGGCTGAAGAAAAAGCTGGATGATATTCCGAAAGATAAGGAACTTGACAACGATTGCCTTTTGTCTCCGTTGGAGCGGGTTTATTTCCGCAACGGAGAGTGTGTTGTTATGAGCTGGATGTATCCCGATAATATTATTATCGAACGTCCAAGAATTAACTATGGTGTTGTTCGTCAGTCTGTTAATGAAATTCTGGATCTCATTCTTGCATATTACAAAGGAGATGACGGCGACTGGACAAAGCGCGGTCGTTACTTTGTGGAGGTAATTATCAATTTCATCAATCCCGATGACGAGGAAATGTGCAAGCACGTTTCGGACTATGTTAGGAAATTTCCGTTGGAAATCGGTGACTGGCAAATTTTTAACAAGTGTGGGACGCGCACTGTCAAGGGACTTGCCTATGCTTTGGTCAAAGATATGGATGTTCTTGACGTTTACACATTGGAACAGCATTTTAACCAGCGTATTTTCGGCGATCACGATTACAAGGTTGCGGAGGCAGAGCAACTAATTGAACTTTTCCGCAAGGGGAAGATGAAGCCGAAAGCCAATGTGAAAGCACTTGAGGAATGGTTTGAGTCATACAAACCCGCGCTGTAACTTAAAATAACATGAAAGGGAGGAAAATAAATTCAAAACGCAAGCGGCGCGTCACACGCATAGCGTGTGGCGGGTCGCTTAGC
>CAYZQU010000357.1:0-2060 GCA_964480645.1 uncultured Ruminococcus sp.
GGTGTTGTTCCTGATTTGTGTTGTTGTTGAAAATCTGCCCATTTTACTTTCCTCCCGAAATTCGTCTTGGTGCTTAAAATGACATATTTCTCATAATATCACTTCTAAAATCTACTTTTTTAGAGGTTTCCATAATTACACCATAGAGCAATTTCCCCACGTCGGGGGCTTTCAAAAACGTTTCAAGCCGCGGATTATACATAAGAGATACCCCTTTCAATAGCATTTTGAGTTGTTTTTATACTATTATAATATATTTTTTAAGAATTGTCAATAATTTTATTTCCGGCACTGTTACAGGTCACCTCTAAAAACCATATTTACATAATGAAAATGCCCCTTTATAAATAATGGCGCAAAATAACTCAGATAATTATTATCTTATCAACCCCAAATATTTGTATAATTTTGACAAAAAATGGACTGCCTTACGGCAGCCCAAAGGAAAGGGAGCGGGATATTTAGAAGCGTATCATCGCTCTAAACCAATTAATCTACGCTGCTGATATTAAACATTGAACAGCAGTTCATCATAAGTCGGATAAGGCCAATAATCCTCACCAACGATGGTTTCAAGCTCATCAGAAATCGCGCGGAGACTCTGCATATCCGCAAATACCTCATCGTGATAGCAACGCGCCTGCGACTCAGCGTCGGAGATTCCTTGCGCCTTTACAACCGCGTCCGACAGTGCGTATGCCTTTTCGGAAAGCTGCGCGGTAAGGTCGTTCACCTTCTTCGCAATTGAAAGCTCCACAGTCGGCTCAATACCGATTGCTTTCTTTGAAGCGGCAATGTCGGAAATATCCTTGCCGAACTTCATAACAGCGGGCAAAATCTCCGTCTTCGCCATATCAGCTGCGGTCAAGGCTTCAATGTTGATAACCTTAGAATAGTTCTCCAGAAGAATCTCCTGACGCGCGTGCAGCTCAACCTCACTATATACGCCAAACTTCTTAAACAGCGCAACGTTTTTCTCAGCAGTCAGACACGGAATCGCGTCCACTGTTGAAGCGAGATTGAGCAATCCGCGCTTCTTCGCTTCCTCTTTCCACTCATCACCGTAACCGTTGCCGTTGAAAATCACACGCTTGTGATCCTTGATGACCTTTACAAGCAAATCGTGCAGCGCTTCGTTGAAATTCTCCTCGGAAACACCCTCCAACTCATCCGCAAACTCGGTAAGTGAATTAGCGACAATGGTGTTAAGAATGGTGTTCGGACCTGCAACATTAAGATTCGAACCTACCATACGGAATTCGAACTTGTTGCCGGTAAACGCAAACGGAGAGGTTCTGTTGCGGTCGGTAGAGTCCTTCGGGAAGTCGGGCAGTGAGCTTACGCCGACATTAAACATCTGCCGTCCCTCGGAGGTGTACTCCTTACCCTCAACCAATGCGTCAACAACCGCCTGAAGCTCCTCGCCGAGGAATATGGAAATGATTGCGGGCGGCGCTTCATTAGCGCCAAGACGGTGGTCGTTTCCGGGGCTTGCCACGGAAAGTCTAAGCAGATCCGAATACTCGTCAACCGCCTTGATAATCGCCGCAAGGAACGTCAAAAACTGCGCGTTTTGCATAGGCGAGCGTCCCGGGTCAAGCAGATTATGCCCATCATCGGTAGAAAGACTCCAGTTGTCGTGCTTACCCGAACCGTTGATTCCCGCGAAAGGCTTCTCGTGAAGCAAGCACACCAAATCGTGGTCTAACGCGATTTTCTTCATCAACTCCATAGTAAGCTGATTCTGGTCGGTCGCAAGATTCGCGGGAGCAAAAATCGGAGCGTTCTCGTGTTGAGAGGGAGCAACCTCGTTGTGCTTGGTCTTGGAAGTAATCCCCAACTTCCACAAATGCTCGTCAAGATCTTTCATATATGCCGCCACGCGCTCCTTAATCGAGCCGAAATAGTGGTCCTCAAGCTCCTGACCCTTGGGAGCGGGCGCGCCAAACAGTGTTCTTCCTGTGAAAATCAAATCCTTGCGCTTGTTATATGTATCCCTATTGACAAGAAAGTACTCCTGTTCCGCGCCGACAGTCGCCACAACGCGCTTTGTGGTAGTA
>CAYZQU010000358.1:0-2057 GCA_964480645.1 uncultured Ruminococcus sp.
ATTGGGAATTGCGATATACGGAATGTTTATCGCTATCGTCATTCCATCCGCCAAAAAGAATCGCGGAGTGCTGTGCGTGGCAATTATGGCGGCGGCGCTGAGTTGGTTCATATACTATATGCCCGGACTTGATTTCATCTCAAGCGGAATCTCAATCATCATCTGCACAGTTATCGCGGCGGCTCTCGGAGCATTGTTATTTCCGAGGAACGAGGTGAGCGCGAATGAGTGACGGAGCGTATTTATTCGCATCGGTGGCGGTAATGGCGGGAGTTACATACTTGATAAGAATGCTCCCGCTTGCCGTGTTCCGCAAGAAGATTCAGAACAAATTCGTGCTGGATTTTCTGTATTACGTACCTTACGCGGTTTTGTCGGCAATGACGATTCCCGCCGTGTTTTACAGCTCCAATGGAATCCTCAGCGCGGCAGCGGGATTTCTGGTGGCGATGGTACTCGCGTTCTTTGAGCGCGGACTGCTGACTGTCGCGGTCTGCGCGTGTGCAGGAGTGTTTATCGTTGAACTGTTTGTGCATTAACACGAAGCGCGGTTTAGGAGTTTAGTGCAAATTCAAAACGCGTTTGTCCCATCACACTGCGTAGCAGTGTGATGGGACAAACAGGCGAGAGCAGATGAAATTGAACAAAGTTCAATTTCATCTGCTCGGTTTTGGATTTGCTATGATAAGGAGTATAAAATGAACATCAAGAAGGAGCTTATTGAAACAGCGTGCAACTCGATTCGCCTGCAAATCAACGAAAAAACGGAGTACAAACTCGGAGGAACACGATTCGGCGGAATGCCCGATGTTCCCGATGGGTTTGAATGGGATTATTTCGAGGGCAAGGACTATCTCGACGGTCCGGTAAAATCCCGTCCGCTGGCGTTTCTTGCACAGTTTGACCTTGAGGAGATAGCGAAATATGACACAGATAATCTGCTTCCGCATACGGGTGTTTTATCGTTCTTCTATGAGATGGAAACAATGCTGTGGGGATTCGACCCAAAAGACACGGGCTGCGCGAGGGTGCATTGGTTTCCCGACAAGTCCGCGCTCCATACTGCCGAGTTCCCCGCGGATTTAGATGAGTATTTTCGCTTTCCGCCGTTCAAAGTCACCGCGAAGTCTGAGAAGTCCTACTCAAGCTTTGAGGATTTCGCTCTTCAACGCGCCAAGCTTGTGGAACGTTGGGAGGAGTTTGAATCTATCGAGAAAAGCCTTGGCATTGGAGAACCCGACAACTGCTCCAAGCTGCTCGGCTGGGCGAATCCGATTCAGGGGAATATGACGCAGTGGTGCGAATTGATTTCGCGCGGATATTACCTTGGTGACGGTCTGGACGGAGTTTCCCCTCAAGACCGTCAGGAGTCCGAGCAATGGGCAAACCGCGACTGGACGCTTCTATTCCAACTTGACAGCATTCTGAATCGCGATCTTGAGCTTCCGTTCGGTGACGGCGGGAGAATCTACTTCTATATCCGCCGCGAGGACTTGGCGGCGCGGCGATTCGACCGCGTGTGGCTGGTTTTTCAGTGCTTATGATATGAAAAATCCCCTCGCGAAGAGGGGATTCTTATTATTCAGAGGCAAGAAGAACATTCATCTTATCAATCATATTCTTAAGGCTATTCACCTGACCCGCCATTTCCTCGGCATTTGCAGTACTTCCGGAAATCATATCATAGGATAGTGAAACGGCACATCTCAGTGAGGTGTGCCGTTTTGTTAGTGTGCTGTTCCATTCAAAAATGAAATAATACGCGCGGCAATTTTTTCCCGGACGCGAGGCGAAGGACAAAGGCTTGCTGGTCTGTCGGTCAGCCCATCCGTCACTGCGTGACACATACCCCGCCAGGGGAGACCACGTAAGTCGAGGACGACAATGGAGCGTCCGGGAAAAAGGGCAAACAAATGTTTTATTTTTTGAGTGGGACAGTACACTATAGCAACCGCATGTTTTGTGTTATAATATCCATGAGGGGTAGGCTCCTTTCCGGTACGATTTTGTGTGGTAACTCTATTTTACCAGATTTTTGCCTATCTCTCAATACTTTT
>CAYZQU010000359.1:0-1770 GCA_964480645.1 uncultured Ruminococcus sp.
AATACAAATTCTTATCCTCTTCGGAAATGTTCTCGCCGATTATGTCATACGCGTCCGGATCTTTTGTAAACCGCGGATTTTCACCGATAATCCGCAAAACCGCTTCTCTATCCATTTAAATAGCAAATCCAAAACCACGCAGATGAAATCGAACTACGTTCAATTTCATCTGTGCTTGCCTGCCCGGTGCGGCTCACGCTTTGCGTGTGCCGCACCGAGCGCAAACAGGATGTTTGCGCAGTTGCCCCAAAAGGCGGCACGGATGCCGCCAACAGAGGGCAACAGGCGCATTTTGGATTTGCACTTCACCCCGTTTCGTTGATTTAATCGGCGGAAAGCTCTCTGCCCATCAGCACACCCATTACGCTTGCCATCATTAATCCGCGCGTCCAGCCGCTTGAATCTCCGAGGCAGTGCAGTCCGCGAATATTGGTATTGAAATGCTCGTCCATTTTAACACGGTTGGAGTAGAATTTCAGTTCGGGCGAATATAACAGCGTTTCGCCGCTTGCGAATCCCGGTACAACATTATCCACAGCCTTGATAAAATTAATGATATTCGTCATCGTGCGGTACGGAATAGCCGCCGTAATATCCCCGGCGACCGCGTCCGGGAGCGTCGGGCGGACGTTGGAAAACGTCAGTTCCTTCTCCCATGTGCGCTTTCCGTCAAGAATATCGCCGTAACGCTGTACCAGAATATGTCCCGCTCCGAGCATATTCGCAAGCTCTCCGACCTTTTGCGCATAGGCTATCGGCTGATTGAACGGCACGCTGAAATTATGTGAGCAGAGAATCGCAAGATTGGTATTGTCGCTTTTCAGTTCCTTATAAGAATGACCGTTCACTACCGCAAGATTGTTGTCGTAATTTTCCTGAGCGACAAAGCCGCCGGGGTTCTGACAGAACGTGCGGACTTTATTGCGGAACGGCGCGGGATAACCGATAAGCTTGGACTCATACAGTACCTCGTTTACTTCTTCCATTACCTCATTGCGGACCTCCACGCGCACGCCGATGTCCACCGTGCCTGAACTGTGTTCGATTCCGTGACGTTCACAGATTCCTTGAAGCCAGTCCGCGCCCTTTCGCCCCGTCGCGATAATTACTTCATCGCCGTAAATCGTTTGTTCCGCGCCGTGGTTATCCGCGATTATCGCGCCCTTGCAAACGCCGTTTTCCACGATTATATCAGCGCAGCTATGCTCGAACAGAATATCCACTCCATTTTCCAACAGATATTTCTCAATTCGGAGGTACAACTGTTGCGCCATTTCCGTGCCAAGGTGACGAATCGGGCAATCCACAAGCTTGAGATTCGCGTTTATCGCTTTTTTGCGTATCTCGCGTATCTTTTCGGGATTGGAAATTCCCTCCACCTTTGTGTCCGCACCGAATTCCAGATATATTCCATCTGTATAATTAATGGTTTCCTGAGCCAACTGTTCGCCGATAAGCTCGGGGAGAGTACCTCCCACCTCGCACGACAGCGACAGCTTACCGTCCGAAAACGCCCCCGCGCCCGAAAATCCCGTAGTGATATGGCAGTATGGCTTGCAATTCATACACACCTTGGTTTTTGACTTAGGACAGCTTCGCTTCTCTACCGAAACGCCCTTTTCCACTATCAGTATACGTTTATTCGACTTTAGTCGCAGCATTTCTATCGCAGTGAATATCCCCGAGGGACCTGCGCCGATTATTACAACATCATACTTCATATTTTCTCCATATCATCCTATTAACGATCCCGATATAACTTTGAATAAT
>CAYZQU010000359.1:1780-2047 GCA_964480645.1 uncultured Ruminococcus sp.
CCCTGACCTATTGCCTATATCTTTACTATACATTGTACCACATATTTCCGTAAATGTCAATACCTTTTACAAAAACTCCCATGGCAACAGCATTTACTTTTTTAAAAAATGGTAAAATAAAGGTATGAAGATAGAAACAGTAAAAGAAAAGCTGTCAGAACTGACAGATCCGAGGATACAATACAAACATACACTCCGTTCATGGCGATGTAGCTGTGCTGCTGCCAATCCTTTTGATAGAGCGTGATGTACAACAGCATATCTATC
>CAYZQU010000360.1:0-2011 GCA_964480645.1 uncultured Ruminococcus sp.
TAGAAGAGGTGTTTTGCTATGTCATAGACAAGAAAAATTTAGTGCCTTCAGATAAAGGCGATATTAATAAGCTCTATTCTCAAGTAAAAGATTTATACAATATGCACGCCGATAATAAAATGGACGAGCGTTTTAAGAAACTTCTATCCGGTTTTGAAAAAATAGTTAGTGCTATTTCTGAAATGAGGAACAAGGCAAGCGATGCACATGGCGTGGGGGCAAACAGAATAAATATCGCGGATCATCATGCTAGATTACTAGTAAATGCGGCAACAGCAATGGCAGATTTTATATTATCTGTAGCGCAAAAGCAATTATAAATCAAAGGATATACCATTTATTGGCATATCCTTTTCATGCTTAATTAGAAATGGTTAAAATCCCCATTGAACTCCAGCACCACATCTATCCCGCCGTCCTCATCGTTGAACACCTTGACCTCTTTCAGTAGTATCCGCAGATTAGCGTCCGACACATAGCCGCTTGAAATTATCTCGCTTAACAGCTCGGAGGTGCTTTTCAGGCTGTCGCGTTTTTGACGGCTTACCTCGTCGTATTTTTGGCTGTCGGATATTTTCTGCTCTAGTTCCGTGATCTCATTCTCGCGCTTTTCAATCATACTGTCGTAGTATTCCGAGCGGGATCTGTCTGTGACCTTGCCCATAATCAAATCCTCGATCTGGTTTTTCAATGCAGTGATTTTCTCCGTATAGCGCCTGATGTTTTGCTCATACAGCGGCTTCTTCTTTACCCATTCCTTAATGATCAGTTCGTATTGCTCGCTTTCTGCGACCACCTTATCGCGTATATAAATCAACTGTTTATTGACTATTTCGTCAAGTTGTGACTGATGTATTCGATGCGGTGTGCAGTACTGTTTTCCATATCTGTGGTGGCTGTTGCAGGTGTATTCGACATATTCCTTGCCCTGCCATGTTCGTCTTTTTGCTATCAGAATGGCTCCGCAGTCACCGCATCTTATCAGTCCCGAATAGCGATGAATTATTTTTCCGCGCCCCGCCCGAACATTGGATTTTGGGCGCTGTTCGAGAAGAAATTGTGCTTGCTCCCATGTCTGCTTGTCTATTATCGGCGGCAGAAAATCCTCATGGCGGTAGCGTTCCTCGTCGGGGATTTCTTTTCGCGTATGATAGATCTTTGAGATAGAAGTCTTGTGATTTACGAGCGTTCCCGTGTAGCTTTCGTTTTGCAGAAGCCGTTTTACAGCGGTCTGCGTCCAAAGGAACTTTTTGCACATCTCGGTTCGGGTCGAACTTATTTTTCTATGCGAGAAATATTCGGGAGACTTGATCCCACGGTTGTTGAAATTTCTCGCGATAGCAGTTATTCCATGTCCGCCGATATATCGTTGGAACACCTCGCGGATTATTTCCGCGGCTGTTTCATCAATGAGGACTTCTCCCGTATTCTTGTCCTTGTAATATCCCATCGGAAGGTTCACCACCAGACCCGTTTTCTGCTTTTGACGTATTCCCGCGCGGACTTTTTTCCCGATATCCTTGGCATAAAAATCATTGAAAATCTGCTTGAACCCAATCAGCAAGTCATCATTTTCATTCGTGGTATCTATGCCCTCCGTGACCGATATCACCTTAACATTGTTCTCTCGAAGGTGGTCGATAAATAGCGCGGTCTGCGTTCTGTGCCGCCCTAATCGTGAGAGGTCTTTTACGAGAACCGCCTCGATTTTGCCCTCATCAACTGCGTTTTCGAGGTCGTTCAATCCTTTGCGGTCGAAGGTCATTCCCGAAACATTGTCATCGAAACTTTCTCCGACTACCTCGTAATTGTTTTGCCGAGCGTAGTCGATAAGTATTTGCCGCTGGTTCTGCAAGCTGTTCATTTCCTCATCCTCATCGCGGGATAGTCGGTAATATAGCCATGCTTTCATATTATCATCCTTTCTGTTTTGGCACACGCACTCGGCAGTGCTGCGTTACCACAACACTACCACAATGTGCTCGGAATGTCCAGCGGTTATTTTGCTTTT
>CAYZQU010000361.1:0-1998 GCA_964480645.1 uncultured Ruminococcus sp.
TGGCTTGAAACCTCGGATGTGAATTATATCGACCTCGCCAACAAGATGATTTCTTATGGTGTGAAATACTTCATTTTCACGGATATTTCCAAAGACGGGACGCTCTCGGGGGTGAATTCCGAGCAGCTTAAAGCTCTGTATGACGGCACTCACGGTGATTGTAAAATCATCGCGAGCGGCGGAGTTCACACAATCGAAGATATCAGAATCTGCAAGGAAATGGGATTGTACGGCACTATCTGCGGAAAAAGCATTTATTCGGGAAGTCTCGAACTTGTCGAGGCAATAGAGCTTGCAAAATAAAGGGAGAAACTATGGAGTGCCAGGGTTTAGTTTCTATTTGGCTGGGGAATTTTGATTCACTTGACGATTTAATGTCGTATGCCGCAGATGATATAACAGATAACGACGGCGATGATATCCATTCGCAGTTTGCGGCTGATTTCTTTGGAATTAAAGAGAATGCGTTTGACCCTGATTTTTGGGAGCTTGGTGTTTATGAGCCATCAGATAGTTTGACGGAACTGGTAAATCAATTTTTAAACGATTATACATTTGAGGTGGAGGGCATTAAGCTGAAAAAAACGTACAACGCGGTTATTCTTGTGTATGATTTTAAATATCAGTCGAAAATCGGGATAAACGCTCCGGTGGATTTTATCGCGGCAGTGCCATTTAAAAAGGTTGTGATGGATTATTGATTTTGCGGCTCTTCGTGTGGAGCTGTTCATTAAGATAGGAGAAAGCTATGCTTGCTAAAAGAATTATTCCGTGCCTTGATGTACGGAACGGAAAAGTGGTTAAGGGTGTAAATTTTGAGGGCGTAAAAGACGTCGGCGACCCCGTGGAGCTTGCAATCGAGTACAACAAACAGGGCGCGGACGAGCTGGTATTTTATGATATTACTGCGTCTTATGAGGGGCGCGGAGTTATGCTGGATGTTGTGAAGCGTACCGCGCAGAACGTTTTTGTTCCGTTGTGCGTGGGCGGAGGGATTTCCTCCGTGGAGGATTTCCGCGATACGTTGAGAGCGGGAGCGGACAAGGTTTCCGTGAACTCTCAGGCAGTGAAAAATCCCAAACTGATAAGTGACGCGGCGGAGATTTTCGGAAGTCAATGCGTGGTTGTCGGAATCGACGCAAAACGTAACGACAAGGGTAGCTATTCCGTATTCATCAACGGCGGAAGAGTGGACGCGAATCTCGATTTGGGGGATTGGGTAAAGGAAATTTCCGAGCGCGGAGCGGGTGAAATATGCCTGAATTCCATTGATACGGACGGCGTGCGCAGCGGATTTGATGTTGATATGCTGAATTATGTTTGTGAGCGTGTGACGATTCCCGTAATCGCAAGTGGTGGCTGCGGCGCGATAAACCACTTCTCGGATGTGTTCGAGCAAACGAATTCCTCGGCGGCACTTGCGGCTTCGCTGTTTCATTTCAAGGAACTGACGGTCGGTGAGGTGAAAGATTATCTTAAGGAAAGAAATATTCCTGTAAGAACGATTTAAGGGGAATGTTATGTTTGGATTCGGAAAAAAGAAATTCTCGGGAACACCGAGCGGAAAAAGCGAAACCGCGCAACGTCTGATCGAGCTGTTGGACTGCCCATGTGAATATTTTCCAAGCGGCACTGGTGAGGGCGTGGTTATAAGTGCGTATAACGAGGCGTTTGCGCGCCGTGAAATGGACGGCTGCACGCCGATGATTATTGTTGCTGATGATATGATACTTGAAAATATCGAGGACTGCGGTCAATCTCCCCAAGAATTGTTAAATTCTCCGCAGATTGACGCGCAAAAATGGTTCACCGAAAGACTTTCCGAATGGAAAGATAATATGGGCGCGGCGTGGAATGATGTTGTTGGAACAATTGTGAGTGAGCCGCGGGATGCTTCAAAGAGCTTTTCGGGATTTCTGGATTTCGGTTCTCCACGTAAAAGTGAGGAATGTATTCTCGCGAAAATCCCCGTTACAAACCCGTGGGAAGTGTTTGCGC
>CAYZQU010000362.1:0-1996 GCA_964480645.1 uncultured Ruminococcus sp.
CGGTATTTTTGCACTCAAAATCAAATTTAAGGCATAGCTGTATCTGAAAATACAGCTTTTTTTGATTGGAGGAATATTAAATGTCAAAGAAAGTTGCTGTAATTATGGGAAGCGACAGTGATTTGCCCGTTGTTAAGAAAGCTCTCGCGGAACTTAAGAACTACAGTGTGGAGTATGAGTGCCGCGTAATGTCCGCGCACAGAACCCCCGATATGGTAAGCGAATTCGTTGGAAACGCGCGTGCGAACGGATTCGGAGTGATTATCTGCGCGGCGGGAATGGCGGCGCACCTCGCGGGAGTTGCCGCAGCGAACACCACACTCCCCGTTATCGGGATTCCGTGTGGCGGCGGAGCTTTCAACGGTTTGGACGCTCTGCTTGCAACAGTGGAAATGCCCTCCGGGATTCCCGTGGCGACTGTTGCGGTGGACGGCGCGAAAAACGCGGCGATACTCGCGGTTCAGATTCTCGCGCTTTCGGACGACGCTCTCGCGGACAAGCTTGCTGAATCCCGCAAGGCAATGACCGAACAGGTAAACGAAAAGGATAAAAAGCTCCAAGCGGAGTTGAAAAACCTATGAGAGCTTATGATATCGCACTTTTCGACCTTGACGGAACTATCACCGACTCAGCGCCGGGGATTCTCAACTCCCTGAAATACGCTTTTACCGAGATTGGACGCGAAATTCCCGATGAGGAAACGCTTCATAAGTTCTTAGGACCGCCGCTCGATTATTCGTTTACAACATTCTGCGGATTTTCCGCCGAGGAAGCCAAATCCGCCGTATCCCTTTACAGAAGCCGCTATAACAAGTTTTGTGTGAAAGAAACTACACTGTTCCCCGAGATAAGGAAAATGCTGGAAAATCTCAGTGCAAACGGAGTAGTTATCGCGCTGGCAACTAGTAAGCCTACGGTCTTCGCGAAGCAAATCCTTGAAGGTTTGGACATCACGGAATTCTTCACAGCAATCTGCGGCAGTGAACTCGACAAGTTCAGCTCGAAAGCGGAAATTATACAAAATGCACTGGATTTGTGCAATACCTCAGGACAATCCGTTATGGTAGGCGACAGACTTTACGACATCGACGGAGCAAAGTCCGTCGGAATAGACAGCATAGGCGCTCTTTACGGCTATGGAAGCCGTGAGGAGCTTGAAACGGCAGGAGCGACTTACCTCGCTTCATCAGCCGAGGAAATAGCGGAAATTATAACCGCAAATTAAAACCCGCAAATTCAAAACGCGAGTGCTGCGGCGAAGCGCAGCGGAGTCGCGGCACTCAGGCGAGCAAAGATGAGCAACGCTCATCTTTGCGGTTTTGGATTTGCTAATTAAAATAAGGAGGAAACTAAAATGGCAAACGTAACAAAAGGAGAACAGCTCTATGAGGGCAAGGCAAAGAAGGTATTCGCAACAAGCGACCCCGATTTGGTTATCGTGGATTACAAGGACGACGCAACCGCGTTCAACGGCGAAAAGAAAGGCACAATTGTCGGAAAAGGCGTAATCAACAACAAAATGACCAACTATATGTTCGGTCTGCTTGAAAAAGAGGGAGTTCCGACTCACCTTGTCGAGGAACTTTCCGACCGTGAAACGCTGGTAAAAAAAGTGGAAATAGTTCCGCTTGAGGTAATCGTCCGCAATGTCGCGGCAGGCAGCTTCTCAAAGAAGCTCGGCATTGAAGAAGGCAGAAAGCTCTCCTGCCCCACTCTCGAATTCAGCTACAAGAACGACGACCTCGGCGACCCGTTTATCAATGATTACTACGCGCTTGCGCTCGACCTCGCAACAAAAGAGGAGCTTGACACAATTTCCAAGTACGCGTTCAAGGTGAACGAGTTTATGCTGAAGTTCTTCAAGGAAATAAATGTTGACCTTATCGACTTCAAGATTGAGTTCGGACGTTTCCACGGAAAAATTCTGCTCGCGGACGAAATTTCTCCCGATACTTTCCGTTTCTGGGATTCCACCACTCACGAGAAACTCGACAAG
>CAYZQU010000363.1:0-1991 GCA_964480645.1 uncultured Ruminococcus sp.
CGTTTCCGTAGAGAGCAACGTAATGAACATTAACCGCTTGAAGACCGAAGTCGCCGAGCGCGTGGAGCGCGAAATAGAGCGAATGTCAGCGGTGAATATCGAAATCCCGATTGGAACACTGCTTGGGCTTCAACTGCTCCATGGAAAAGGCTTCAATGTGGGAATGAGCGTGATTCCCACAGGATATGCCACAACCTCTATAATAAGTGAGTTTGTCGAGGCGGGAATCAATCAGACGCTTCATCGGATTGTAATTGAAATCAACGCGGATGTTGACGCGCTGATTCCGGGGTTTTCCACGCGTGTACCGGTAAGCACCAGCATTATCGCGGCGGAAACGGTTATTGTGGGGAGAGTTCCCGATGCATACACTCACGTTGTTACCGAATCGTCGGAGCTTGCGGGAACATTAAATGATTATGGAGCGGTAATTTCATAAGGAGAGAAGATTTTGGAACTTACAGACGCAAAAAAACGGATTGAAGAACTTAAAACAATCCTTGAAAGAGCGAATCACAACTATTACGACCTTGACGCGCCGACCCTTGAGGACGATGAATATGACGCGTTTATGCGTGAGTTGTGTGATTTAGAGAAGCAATTCCCGGAGCTTATGACCGAAGATTCACCATCACAGCGCGTGGGCGGCTCGGCGCAGACAACGTTCGAGAAAGTTCGTCACGAGGTTCAGATGGGCAGTCTTCAGGACGTGTTCAGCACAGACGAGGTAAGAGCGTTTGTTGAGCGCGTTCAGTCAGAGGGCGCGAAGGAATTTACCGTTGAGATGAAAATTGATGGGCTTTCGGTGTCTCTTGTATACGAAAACGGTACTTTAATACAAGGTTCAACGCGCGGTGACGGTTTTATCGGAGAGGACATCACGCCAAATCTTAAGACAATCCGTACCATTCCGCTCGCGGTTTCGGAAAGCCTGCCGCTGTTGGAGGTTCGCGGTGAGGTATATATGCCTAAAAAGAGCTTCGGGGAGCTGTGTGAGTTTCAGGAAAAGAACGGCGAACCTCTTCCGAAAAATCCCCGAAACGCGGCGGCGGGGTCTCTGCGGCAAAAGGACAGCAAAATCACCGCATCGCGAAAGCTCGACATTTTCTGTTTCAATATTCAGCGTATTGAGGGAAAAACATTTTCGACACATTCCGAGTCGCTGGAATTTATTGAAAAGCTGGGATTCCACACGATTCCCGATGTACAAGTCTGTCACACCGCCGATGAGATTATCGAGCGGATAGAGGAAATCGGACAGCTTCGGCAATCGCTGCCGTTTGATATTGACGGCGCGGTGGTTAAAGTGAATGATTTGGAGTTGCGTAATGAAATCGGTATGACTTCTAAAGTCCCGAAGTGGGCGGTGGCGTTCAAATACCCGCCCGAAGAAAAGGAAACCACGTTGAATTCTATCGAAATCAATGTTGGGCGGACGGGCGCACTCACTCCCGTGGCGAATTTCGACACCGTTCAGCTTGCGGGAACGGCGGTTTCACGCGCGATTCTGCACAATCAGGACTTCATCTCCGAGAAGGATATTCGCGTTGGGGACAGAATCATCGTTCGCAAAGCGGGAGATATAATCCCCGAGGTGGTAAAATCCGTATCTCACGCGGCAGATTCAGAGCCGTATTACATTCCCGAAACCTGCCCTGTGTGCGGTGCAAGGGCTGTCCGTGACGAGGACGAGGCGGTTATCCGCTGTCAGAATCCCGACTGTCCCGCGCAGTTACTGCGTTCGTTGGAACATTTTGCTTCACGCGGCGCAATGAACATTGACGGACTGGGTGAGGCAATTGTCGAACAGCTTGTCAACGAAGATTTGGTGCATACGGTCGCGGATCTGTATACGCTGACGCTTCAGGATTTGACGGCTCTTGAGCGTTTCGGCGAGAAATCCGCAATAAAGCTGTTGGACAATATTGAGAACTCCAAGAAAAACGAGCTTGACAGGTTGATTTTCGCGCTTGGAATCCGTGGAATCGGTC
>CAYZQU010000364.1:0-1976 GCA_964480645.1 uncultured Ruminococcus sp.
ATCTTTGGAACTCCTCATCCAAAATGCTGATTTTACCATTTTTGGCACAATCTAAAATAAATTCGTATTTTGGCAAGCCAAAACCATTTTCTGCAAGGGCGATTTTCAATGAAACTTTCCCGTCAAAATAGGGAATCAAAATTCTATCCATATTGCTCCTCCACAAAAATCCGTTATATATCAAAATCCTCGGACTTGAAGTTGCTGTAATACCTGCCCTTTTCCGCCGTGAATTTCAGCACACAGTAATCGGGGTCGATAACGCCCTTTTTGTAGTACATCTTATCGCCCGTCCGCCATATCCGTTCCTTGGCTTCCGCTGTTTCCAGAACCTCGACTGTTCCGACAAGGCTTACTCCTCTGAAATAACGCTTATCAACAAAATAAACACTTGCCTTGTTATTTTTCAAAAAGCACTTCACCTTATTTGAGGACGTATTTGTCGAGAACCATATCTCCTTGATTCCGTTCCGCTCTCTTGGTTTAAGCATTGCCTTTGTAACCGGAAAGCCCTCCGCGTCTATGTACGAAATAAAGCTCATGCTTGATTTGTCTATCATCTTTCCAATGGTTTCTTCGGGGTTTCTCATATTTCCTCATCCTTCCAAATAAATTATAACGTTATGTAAATTCAACATAAGTTATTTCCAACTACAATTAACCGTTATTATATTTGCCGGAACTCCCAAAAACTGGATGTCAAATTTAAGAGATGGTTCAATAATTGTGGATGCATTATGTATTCTAAATGAAAATGACCACCCATTATTAAGATATAGTTCAGCTGTGTTTTTGGAATTGGGCTTGAACCGCAGAGATATAATCTCCGTTGGCAAATCCGCTCTGGGAACAATAAACGTGGCTCTTGTTCTTTTGCCATTTTTATTTAGTTCACCGCGGAGGTTGAATGTCTGAAACTCAGTGATACACTTATTATCAAGTGCCACTACTTTATAGAAGTCACGAACACCCAGTAAATAAGAAATAAATCTCGCGGTAATGGTAGTGTCACCATTGTATGCCCGGTTAAGCTCGTCAATGAAGGCTTTCACTATCGGATAATAATAATCTCCTTCTTTATTGGGCAAATCGCGCCACTTAATTCCTTTTGCTCCGAGATTCCCTAACTCGACAAATAAAGGTCTTACCGTCTTCCAATAGGAATCCGCACACGGAACACCATACCACTTTTTACCGAAGTCTATCGAGTAACTTAGCCTTGAATGTTTGGCGGCAAAATGGTTGTGCTTCATAGATAAACCTATATCCCATCGAATAGCTTTTCGGGATATGACTATATCGCGTACATCGCCTTTTTCAGCATCATTATCCTTATTAATTGAGAGTGTTATAACATCGTCATCACCATCGCATTCAAGTATCAGAGGTTCCGCAGAAAACAAAGTATCGATAAAAGCGTCAGCCGCCTGCAAAAAATTCTTCCGTTCAAATTCTGTTCGGGTCTCCCATGAGCGTTTGGCGGCTTCAACAGTATTATAATCAATTATTACCGGGCGGATACCCCCTATTCTATCTTTCAGTTCAATAATGCAGGCATATTCAAACGCCCTGCCATTGTCGTTGCTCTCTGTGCTCATTTTACTACCCCCAATTCTTTCTTAATAGCAATTGCAATCTCGTAGGCAAGATTTACCGGAACAGCGTTCCCTACCATTTTGTAACCATCGTTTACATTATCATAGATAAAACAAAAGTTATCGGGAAACCCTTGGATTCTTGCCACTTCTCTGACTGTCATGCGGCGATAGAGGTATTCCTTGCCCACAACAAATCGACAATCATTTTTCCCGAATTTTATCATCTTCGGAGCTTGCGGATGAAGCTGACATTGCCTCCCTGACGCTTGAACCGTAAACGCTTGCTCGTCCCACGACTTTACTCTGTTCCGACTCATAAATATTGGAGAATACTCCCCGGTAAAATATTCATTATTATTGATTGCTTTAGGATTATGG
>CAYZQU010000365.1:0-1976 GCA_964480645.1 uncultured Ruminococcus sp.
AACGATGAGATAGAATCGCTCACCGCCGAGATAACCGAATTTGAGAGGAAAATAAATACCCTCCATCAAGACATCAAGGAAACCAATCAGAACAAGGAGAGATTCTCGCGAGAAGTAGCGCGTCTTGAGGAGCGTCAGATAACTGTTCAGAAAGAGTACGACAAGATAGTCGCGCTGTTGTACGACAGCTATCAGCTTACCGTTTCCGAAGCGGCGGAGCAGGCGAAAATTCCCGAAAATCTTCTTGCCGCCGAAAACGACCTTGCCGAGCTTACCAAGCGGATTAACGCACTCGGTTCGATAAATATGGAATCCATTGAGGAGTACCGAACGGTATCGGAACGTTTTGAGTTCCAGTCGGCTCAGCTCCGCGATATTGAGGACAGCAAGCGCGAGTTGGAAAAGCTGATTTCCGATATGACGGAGAGCATAAAAACACGTTTTCTGGAAAGCTTTACCGACATCAACCGCCATTTCAAGGAGGTCTTTGTGCAGATTTTTGGGGACGGCGCGCACGCGGAATTGGAGCTTACCAATCCCGAGGACGTGCTGAATTCCGGAATTGAGATAAAAGCCGCTCCTCCCGGAAAGGTAATTAAGAATTTGATTTCGCTGTCGGGCGGCGAACAGGCGATGGTCGCAATCACGATTTATTTCGCGATTCTTATGCACCGTCCCACGCCGTTCTGTATGCTTGACGAGGTAGACGCGCCGCTTGATGTGGTTAATGTCGAGAAGTACATTCGGTATCTGAATCAGTTCAGCCGCCGTACACAGCTTATGATAATCTCGCACCGCCGTGGCACGATAGAGGGCTGTTCTGTGCTGTACGGAGTGTTTATGCAGGAAAAGGGCGTATCAAGACTCTTAAGACAAGAGCTTACTGACGACCTTGACGGGGTAACGAGTTAAGGAGAAACAATGGGATTATTTGACAAATTCAAGAAAAAGAAAGATGATTCGGAAAACGTTGCGGAAGAACCGAAAACCGTTGAGGAAAAGACTTCCGAGACCGCTCCCGAAACCGCTGAGGAATCTCCGCGTCCGTCATTGTTGGACAGACTGAGTGGCGGCGAACCGATTTTCACCGACCACGAAAGCGATTTGCAGTTCCAGGAGGAATACGAGGCAAAGCGTAAAGAGGAGAGCTTCTACAAGCTGAAAGAGGGTCTGAAAAAGACCAAGGACGGCTTTGTATCTCGAATGGAGACGCTGATAAACTCGTTCACGAAAATTGACGAGGATTTCTTCGAGGAGCTTGAGGAAACGCTGATTCTATCGGATATCGGCGCGGAAACCTCCGCCGACATCTGTGATAAACTCCGCGCCGAGGTGAAAAAGACAGGAACCACCGCTCCCGAGGACGTTAAACAGCTCCTCAAGAATATCATCTCGGAGATTCTCACCGGCGATAACGAGTTGAAGCTGGAAAGCAAGCCGAGCGTGATTATGGTTATCGGCGTGAACGGCGCGGGAAAAACCACCACCATCGGCAAGATGGCGGCGAATTTCAAGAACGCGGGCAAAAAGGTTATTGTCGCAGCAGCGGATACGTTCCGCGCGGCGGCAATCGACCAACTTAACGTTTGGACGGACCGCGCGGGCGTGGAAATCGTCAAGCATTCCGAGGGTAGCGACCCGGCGGCGGTGATTTTCGACGCGATTTCCGCAGCAAAGGCTCGTAACGCGGATATTGTGTTGTGCGATACCGCGGGGCGGCTTCACAACAAGAAAAACCTGATGGAGGAGCTTAAGAAGATAGCTCGTGTGATTTCGCGCGAGTTGCCCGATGCGAGTGTGGAAACGCTGTTGGTTCTGGACGCGACTACGGGTCAGAACGCCGTGAATCAAGCGCGACTGTTCTCGGAATCTGCGGATATTACGGGCATTGTTCTCACTAAACTGGACGGCACTGCAAAGGGCGGAATTATTATTCCGATTAAGAATGAGTTGAATCTGCCTGTGAAGCTGGTCGG
>CAYZQU010000366.1:0-1974 GCA_964480645.1 uncultured Ruminococcus sp.
TTCTGCAATCACAAATCCGCGATATATCTTGTACTCCCCGAGGAGGATTCAACTAAGCATTTCCTTGTATCACTTATCTTACAGCAGATTTACAGAGAAATGCTTACGGTCGCGGACGAGAAAGGCGGGCAACTCGACAAGAGAGTAATGATCTACGCAGATGAATTAGGCACACTGCCAAAAATTGAGGGCATCGAAATGATGTTCTCGGCATCACGCTCAAGAAAAATATCCATCGTTGCCATCATCCAGTCCCTTGCACAGTTTGAGAAAACCTACGGCAAAGAGGGCGCGGAGATCATCGTTGACAACTGCCAATGTACGCTGTTCGGTGCGTTCGCGCCGAATTCCAAGACCGCTGAGGCAATGTCTCAGAACCTCGGCAAGCAGACCGTTCTCAGCGGAACGGTGACGCGGTCATCGGGGAACGGCGGTGCTAATCGTCAGCTGCAGATGATAGAGCGCCCGCTCATGACCGTTGACGAACTGAAATCCATGCCCAAAGGTCACTTCATCGTGATGAAAACGGGCTGCCATCCAATGAAAACACGGCTTAAGCTGTTCTTCAAGTGGGGGATTCAGTTTGAGGACGCTTACTCTATTGAGGAAAAGTCCGAGCGTAAGGTTCAGTATGCCGATAGCCGAGAGGTCGAGGCGGCGGTATTGGAGAGGTTTCCGCCGAAGCCTTTGCCGGTTGAGTTTGCAGAGGGATATGATAATTCCGACATAGATTTCTCGGAAAAGAAAAGATTGCCTAGGACAAAGACAAAATAATTTAGACGTTTACACTTTCCGACATAATGCTGTTAAAAGTCAGGCTCAAAGTGAAAACATTATCCTTATTTTCGACTTTCATATACCCATTGTATTTATCCACCACACTCTTAATATTTGACAGTCCGAACCCGTGTTCATACTTATTGTTTTTGGTGGTAATCGGCAGAATACCGCTTTCAACGCCGGGGTTATCGGTTGGATTTGTCACGGTTAGAATGAAATAACCGTGATTGAATCCTCCATATACGGAAATCTTCTTTTCGCCGCCAAGCGGACGACACGCTTCAACGGCATTGTCCACAGCGTTTCCGAGAATAATGCAAAGATCGGTTTCGATGATTGAAGTCGGGACTGTGCCGTCAAATTGAATTGTGATATTATCCGATTTCACGCTGTTTTGTTTTTCAGACAAAATTGCGTCGGAAATAAAATTCCCGGTGTTGAATAAAAATTCATTGACAGGAAATATCTCCGTGATGTTCTCCAAATATTCAGCAATTTCATCATATCTCCCCGCCTTTAGCATAGAGTGTATGCAGTTAACGTGATTGGTGTAATCGTGCCTAAATTTTCTTATTTCTGTATAAGTATTTTCAAGTTCCGCATAATGGTTTATCTGAGCCTGAACCTGCTTTTCAAGCAGACGGTTAATATCGCTGTAATACTTTTTGGAAATAACGCTGAACATAAGAGATATTAATGTCACAAATACACATAAGGTCAAAATAATGGCTAGGACTTTTACTGTCATTTCCTTCGCGTGTATATTTCCGGTTGTGTAATTTGCCGTTTCAATCAAACCATCAGCTAAGAATATATTTATCAGTGCCAAAATATATGTATATGTTGGTATTATAGAAAATATATTTCCCGAATAATTCTTATCGCTCTTATTTTTAAGTGAGATAAGTATAAACGCAACAATTACTCTTAAAATTAACAGGAACAGTTCGCTTTTATAGGTGATTGTGCCCTGCTCTATCGGGATTATCATTGATATGCCTGCAACGCAGATGGAACATATTGAGTGAACCATAAGAGTAAGACAAATCATTTTTAATGTACACTTCTTATATGCTATTATGAACGCTATAATATACTTTAAATAATATAGTGCGAGCAAAATCAATTTTATCACAGCATTTTGGGTATCGAACAACAAGTTAAACGTTAAGGTAACCTCTAAAAATTCATAAA
>CAYZQU010000367.1:0-1645 GCA_964480645.1 uncultured Ruminococcus sp.
GTTACAAATACGTTCGCTTATACCAATCACACCGTTATGGCGGAGGCTCTCGAAAAGTGGGACGAGGATCTTGTTCGCCGTATTCTGCCGCGTATTTATCAGCTTATATGTGAGATCAACCGCCGTTATTGTGAGGATTTGCAGAACAGAACAGGCGATTATGAGAAGGTTCATAAGATGTCCATTATTCAGGACGGCAAAATCCATATGGCGAACCTCTGCGTAGCGGCTTCCCACAGCGTAAACGGCGTATCCAAGCTCCATAGTGAGATTATCAAGGACGATGTATTCCGTCTTCAATATCTTGACCGCCCGTCGCAGTTCAAAAATGTCACCAACGGTATCGCGTACAGAAGGTGGCTTTTGCAGTCCAACAAAGGACTTACGGATTTGCTCTCTGAATGTATCGGCGAGGGCTTCAAAAAGGACGCTTCGGAGCTTGTTAAATTCCAGGTGTTCGCAAACGACAAGTCTGTGTTGGATCGTTTGGGTAAAATCAAGCGCGCAAACAAGGAGCGTTTCGCGGAGTATGTTGAGAAAACGACCGGTACAAAGCTTAATCTCGACAGCATTTTCGATGTTCAGGTAAAGCGTCTGCACGAATATAAGCGTCAACAGCTTAACGCGCTGAATATTATTGCGGATTACAACTTCCTCAAGCAGAATCCGAACGCGCCGTTTGTTCCGAAGACATATATTTTCGCTTCCAAGGCGGCTCCCGGATATTATATCGCTAAACAGATAATCAAGCTTATCTGGTGTATTGGCGAGGAGATAAAGCACGACCCGATTCTCCGCGAGAAATTATCCGTTGTATTCCTTGAGGATTATCGCGTGACGCTTTCCGAGATTCTTATGCCGGCGGCTGAAATTTCCGAGCAGATTTCTTTGGCGGGCACGGAGGCATCCGGTACGGGAAATATGAAGCTTATGCTGAATGGCGCGCTTACTCTCGGAACTTACGACGGCGCGAACGTCGAAATTCACGAGGCGGTTGGCACAGACAACATCTTCATTTTCGGTATGCGTACCAATGAAGTAAACGATTTGCGTATGCGGGGATATAATCCTCAGAGCTATATTAATAACAGCCCCGTTCTGCAGAACGCGATGCAGCGTTTGTATAATGGCATAAACGGCGCGACCTTCAACGAGCTTGCGGATACCATCAGAAACAAGGATTCGTATATGGCATTGGCGGATTTCGATAGCTATCGCGGCACACAGGACTATATCAGTCAGGTTTATAAGGATACCGAGGATTGGAACAGAAAGTCGCTGATGAATATTGCGGGCGCGGGAAGATTCTCCGCCGACAGAGCGGTTCAGGACTACGCACGTGACATTTGGAATTTGAAATAATTGATAATGTAGAGTTTATAATGGATAATTTTGGAGTTTGCGCAAATTGCGCACCGAAATTATCCATTCTCCATTCTCAATTACACATTTAGTTATAAAGGAGACAAGCCACAATGAGTTTGCCCATCTTTGATTGCTTTGACACACAATACAAGCACCCGTTCGGGGCACTGCGACGCGGACAGCCGTCTATGTTTAATGTAAGGCTTCCGAAATCTATGCAGGTTTCGGGACTCACACTGGTAATGTTCCGACCGGGATTTAAGGAGCGGTTCACCGAACT
>CAYZQU010000367.1:1655-1971 GCA_964480645.1 uncultured Ruminococcus sp.
GCTTCAGGACGAAACAAGTGAGGATAAGATCTATTCTTGTGTATACGCGCCTAATTATGTTGGGCTTCATCATTATTACTTCACGGGAATAATTGATGGCAGACGACGCTATATAAAGCGCAGGGGGGCTTCCGAGGGCGTTTTTGAGGGCGAGGAGCTGTTTCAGCTTACCGTTTTCGACGAGAATATGTTTATGCCCTCGTTTATCCGCGGCGGAATCATGTATCAGATTTTTCCTGATAGATTTGCGAAAAGCGGCATTGAACACGAAAATGTTCCAGAAGGCAGAATCTTACGCGATGACTGGCGCGGAACC
>CAYZQU010000368.1:0-1967 GCA_964480645.1 uncultured Ruminococcus sp.
AAATATATTCCGTATGTAATCGAGCCGTCACTTGGCGTGGAGCGTCTGTTCCTCGCGGTGGTCTGCGACGCGTATGACGAGGAGGCTCTCGAGGACGGCACAAGCCGCACGGTTATGCACTTCCACCCGGCGCTTGCTCCCGTAAAGGCGGCGGTTTTGCCGCTGTCGAAAAAGCTCTCCGAAAAGGCAACCGAGCTTTACGAGAACTTGAGCAAGTATTTCACCGTGGATTATGACGAGGCGGGCGCAATCGGCAAGCGCTACCGCCGTCAGGACGAAATCGGAACTCCGTTCTGCATTACCTACGATTTTGACTCCGAAACCGATGGCTGTGTGACCGTCCGTGAGCGTGACTCCATGCAGCAGGTGAGAATTCCCATCGCCGATGTAAGGGCATATATTGAGGAGAGAATCTTCTTCTGAAACAATGCCATAAGCGTAATCACGTTTTATAAAAAAGCGAAGGATTTTCTTCCTTCGCTTTTTTATGTTAACAATCGGTCTGTGGCGGATGAATCAAGGTATAATTATCCACGGCAGAGGCGGACTTTTCCTTAAACGTTTTCATAAACGTTATGGTAAGTGATACCGCGACAATCATTGAAACAAAATCCGCACATGGCGCGGCAAACAAGATACCCTTAATACCGAAAAACATTGGCAGTATGATAATAAGCGGAACAAAGCAGATAATATCGCGAATCATTGACGCGACAACCGCACTTATAGGCTTTCCGACTGCCTGAAAGAAAATCGAGGTCATCTTGATTATACAAGTAAATGTTACAAGGCTCAGGAATATGCGGAAAGTAAGCGCGCCGAACTCCCAATAATATTCGGCGGGTATATCGCCGAGGTTGGTGGGAGTACCGAACATTCTGACAACCGCGTTCGGAGCAATCTCAAACAATGCCGTAGATAACAGTCCGATAGCTATGGTGCAGAATAAGATTTTTCGATACAGCTCCTTAACGCGGTCAAAGCGTTTTGCTCCCATATTGTAGCTGATAATTGGCTGACAGCCCAACACGATTCCGACAACAAGGTTGATTACCACCGTGAAGACTTTACTCTCGATTCCGATAATCGCGATTGGAATATCCACGCCGTACTTTGACATCGCGCCGTACTTTGCCAGCATAATATTGCACACCAATGCTATAATAACGATAGTCATTTGGGTGATAAAGGACGATATTCCAAGCTGAAGAGCAGGCGCGAATGATTTAATGTTCGGAATAAAACTTTTGAATTTCAGTTTGAAAGTCTTTGAACGGAAGAAATAGATAAGCGATACAATAAACGAAATGGTTTGTCCGATTACGGTCGCTAGAGCCGCGCCCTTCATTGCCCACTTCGCCCCGAAGATGAATACAGGGTCGAGAATAATGTTGGCGATCGCTCCCGCAAGCATTGACGCCATAGACCACGCGGGAGTACCGTCCGCTCGGATTACCGCGTTCATCATATTGGACAGCATATATATCGGGAAGAACGCAAGAATCAGGTTGAAGTACTCCAACGCATAACCGATACTGTTCTCGGACGCGCCGAACAATGTTAAAATCTGCGTTTTCAGCGGATAGAAAATTGCCATCAGAACGATTCCGCAAACAAATGTAAGGGTGATTCCCGTTCCGATGGCTTTGTGAGCGTTCTGAGAATCGTTACGTCCCTGACAGATGTTCAGGTACGCCGCGCACCCATCGCCAAAGCACCACGCGAAGCCTTGAGTGATAATGAAAATCGGGAATACAACTCCCGTTGCAGCATTACCGAGAGCCGACAGTTCGCTGTTTCCGATGAAAATCTGGTCGACAATGTTGTACAACGCGCTTACCAAAAGCGACAGTACGCAAGGAATCGAGAATTTCACCATTAACCTTGAGATTTTCTCCGTTCCGAGAAATTTTCCGTTTTCCACATTTTCCATAAATAAATCCTCCTTCAATAATAAAAAAGTCCGG
>CAYZQU010000369.1:0-1962 GCA_964480645.1 uncultured Ruminococcus sp.
AGGAAACAATCTCCGCAATTAACAAGTTCTTTGGGAATATCGGCAGTGCTCTATTAGGAATGCTTCCGAAAATCATTATGGCGGTTGTAATCCTGATTATCGGGCTGATTATTACCAAGCTTTCACTGAAGCTGCTTTCAAAAGGGCTTTCACGGTCTAAGCTGGAGGTTACGGTAACAAAATTTACCACGCAGATTCTGAAAATCGTGATGTACGTACTTTTGATTACCATTGTGCTGTCGATTCTCGGAATTCCCGCGACCTCTATCATCACAGTAATCGGCACGGCGGGAGTGGCTATCGGTCTTGCTTTGCAGGATTCGCTTTCCAATGTTGCCGGCGGATTTCTGCTTATGATTTCCAAGCCGTTCAAAATCGGCGACTACATCATTTCAAATGGCGTGGAGGGTACGGTAACGGCTATTTCGATATTGCACACACGGCTTAATTCCGCGTCAAATCAGGCAATTTTCATTCCGAACGGTCAAGCGGTGAACGCTACGATAGTCAACAACAACGGCAATGATACACGCCGCGTGGATTTGAAGTTCTCAATCAGTTACAACGATGATTTTGCCGAGGCACAGAAAATTATCTGTGAGATTATTGATGCTCACGCAAAAATCATACATGAAATCCCCGCAACGGTGCGTATGCTGGAACACGGCGACAGCGCGATTGTTATCGCGGCGCGTCCGTGGTGTAAGCCCGAGGACTATTGGGACGTGTATTTCGATATCACCGAGCAGGTTCGTGCCGCATTTATCGAGCGTGGAATCGAAATTCCGTTCAATCAGTTGGACGTACATGTAGTAAAGTAAAAACAGCGTTATAACTGTACAGCGAAAACGTAAAAATCCCAAATTACATTGTAATGGGAATTGGGATTCTTAAGGGATCGGTTCCTTAAGCGGGGGTGTGGGGGCAGAGCCGCCACATTAAATCTGCGACTTAATATTTAAGGTGATTTGCCGAGTTTTTACTCGGCAAATTTTTTTAATTTTTTTCTAAAAAGCTATTGACAAAATTGTTGCTATGGTGTATAATGCGTATATAAGATATATACAATATTTATATTGCGTATATCAAACCGGTAAATCTTTGCAAAGGGTCGCCGCGGAAAACGCTTGGGAGTTGCAAATCCCCGCGTTTTGAAGCGGCGAAGGGGAGTATTTATGAACATAATAATCACAAATTCGGGTGGAGTGCCTATTTATGAGCAAATCGCCTCGCAAATCAAGGGAATGATTTTGAGCGGCGAGTTTCATGAGGGCGATGCTCTGCCGTCTATGAGGGCTTTGGCGCAGGACCTGCGTATATCGGTGATCACAACCAAGCGAGCCTACGAAATTCTTGAGTCGGAGGGCTTGATTCAGTCGTTTACGGGGCGCGGGAGCTTTGTTTCCGCCGCAGACCCCGAAATGATGCGTGAACAGAATCTCCGCGAAATCGAGGGCTTTCTTAATAAGGCGGCGGAGATGGCTAAAAGCAGCGGTGTTTCCAAGGAGGAGCTTATGGAAATCCTTAGTATGTATTTTGGAGATTGAGAGGTAATTTATGGAAAACTGTATTGAGATAAAAAACGTTACGCGGGAATATCCGCAATTTAAGCTGAACAACATTTCGTTCAGCGTCCCGTGTGGCACGGTTAAGGTAGGCAGAAAAACTGTCGGCGAAGATATTTGACAAATTCGAAAAAATGTGATATAATGGAAATAGGTGGATATTATGCCGGTTATTTGGATTGCGATAGGCGCTGTTTTTATTGGCGTACTTGCCGAGACGATTGAAAAAAAGCGCAAATGATTATCGGCGGCTATCCGATCGGGTAGCCGCTTTTTGCGGATTGTGGGTGATTTTATGGAATTTGTAATTGGATTTGCGCTGATAACTATTCTGATGATGTTTCTGGGTTTCGGATTGTCGGAAATCGCGCTGTTGGTAATCGGAATTATCTTTGTG
>CAYZQU010000370.1:0-1953 GCA_964480645.1 uncultured Ruminococcus sp.
GTAAGCCGTTGTTTATGTCCGAATTAAAGAGATGTCTGAATTCAATTTTAACGCCAGAATCCACAAATAAAGATGAACAAAAGCCGCATAAGCTCCGTTCCGGGCGGATTCTGTTGGTCGAGGACAACGAGCTGAACAGTGAAATCGCGATGGAATTGCTTACTGAGGCGGATTTTACCGTGGAACATGCTGACAATGGTCAAAAGGCTGTGGAGATGGTGAAAAATTCCGAACCGGGATATTACGATGTCGTGCTGATGGACGTACAGATGCCTGTAATGAACGGCTACGAGGCAACTCGGAAAATCCGCGCGCTCGATAACAAACAGCTTGCGGAAATTCCGATTCTGGCGATGACCGCCAACGCGTTTGAGGAAGACAAGCAAGAAGCTTTACGCAGTGGAATGAACGGACATCTGGCAAAGCCGATTAATATTGAAAATCTTCTGGAAACACTGGACAAGATAATTGATAATTAAGGTGAGTATATGCAAGTTCCCAAACGAATAGCCAATGGAATAATAAACGCCCTTAAGGGCGGCGTTGTGCCGCGCGTGGGGCTGGGATACATCGCAGTCGGGAGGACGAGCGAGATAAACGCTCTGCTCCACGATGTGTCAATCGCCGAGGAAGGCGGCGCGTTCTTTCGGTTCATAGTCGGGCGTTATGGAAGCGGCAAGAGCTTTTTGATTCAGACAATACGTCAGCACGTTATGGACAGGGGATTTGCCGCCGCCGACGCGGATTTGTCCCCGGAAAGACGACTCGCGGGAACAAAGGGTCAGGGTCTCGCCACATATCGCGAGCTTATGCGTTCGCTTTCCGTAAAGGCAAAGCCCGACGGCGGCGCGCTGCCGCTGATACTCGAAAAGTGGATCGACGGCGTGAGAAATTCCGTGATAAGCAGCGGAATGTCCCCTCAGAACGCGTTCTTTGACGCTGAGGTGGAAAAGCGTATCTTCGCGGAAATAACCGAGCTTCGAGATATGGTTCACGGGTTCGATTTTGCGATGGTCGTTACCGAGTATTACCGCGCTTATGCCGCAGGAATGGAGGAAACACGCGCCAACGCGCTCCGTTGGTTACGCGGAGAGTATTCCACCAAAACAGCCGCAAAACAGGATCTGGGTGTAAACGTCATCATCTCGGACGACAACTGGTACGATTACATCAAGCTGTGGTCGGCGTTTCTTGTAAGCGCGGGTTACAAAGGGCTTGTAATAATGATTGACGAACTTGTCAATATTATGAAAATCCCCAATTCGGTAACGCGTCAGAACAATTACGAGAAAATGCTGACAATGTACAACGACTGTATGCAGGGCAAGTCCTCGCATTTGGGAATCATAATGGGCGGAACTCCGCAGTGCATTGAGGACACCCGCCGCGGAGTGTTCAGCTATGAGGCGCTTCGCAGTCGTCTGGAGCGCGGACGCTACGCCACGGACGAGGTTCACGATATGCTTGCACCGATAATCCGCCTGAATCCGCTGACTTATGAGGAACTGACGGTATTGACGGAAAAACTCGCGGAAATCCACGCGGGTCTGTACGGCTATGAACAGCGAATCACCGCTGAGGACAGGATTTATTTCGTCAAGGCGGAATTTGAGCGCGTGGGCGCGGATACGAATATCACTCCGCGAGAGATGATACGGGATTTTATCGAGCTGTTGAATATCGCGTATCAGAATCCCGACAAGACACTCCCGCAGCTTATGGGCGAGGAGGAGTTCAAGTTCTCCGAGGGCAATTCACAAGATGATTCGGACGGATTCGGGGAGTTTGAGTTGTAACAATGAATAATTTCGGTATGATTATAATGAGGGTATGCACTGTAATTAAAGACAAGAATGAGGGGTGAAGTGCAAATCCAAAACGCGCCCGTTTCTTTGCACCAAAGGTGCAAAGAAACGGGCAGGCGAGCGCAGACGCTGTGCGTCTGCGCGGTTT
>CAYZQU010000371.1:0-1732 GCA_964480645.1 uncultured Ruminococcus sp.
CCGAATCCCACGGTTCCGTCAGCCAAATGAACCTCCGCTTCCACCGTCGGATTGCCGCGAGAGTCCAGAATCTCGCGACCGATTACCTTTTCAATTCCCGTATAATACATAACAATACCTCCAAAAATGATTTTGGAGGTATTATTTGCGTTTATTTGGAGATTATGCGCCGCTAAGGTTTATTGGCACATTTCCGCGGGGATATATGTGTACGTATCAATCAGCCCCGAATAAGGCTCCGCGGCAAATTGAGCCGTTTTCGCATAGGAAGGGTCAACAAGGTGAACAACAACATAATCCATCAATGTAGCCGCGGATTCCGTGCCGGATCTCAGAGAGAAAAAGAACATCATTTCCACGGGTTTTCCTGTACCGGTATATTCACCATTTACCGGAACGAAACTTTCATTGCTGTTACAGGTTTGGACATCGTATTCGTACTTTTCCTTCCCGTTTGTGTCATGCAACAAATATGTGGTGCTGATTTTAACCTGCTTGTAATTTCCCAAATATCCGATCTTTGCCGTCATAGACGCATAGCTGTCGCCGCTGTCAACATAGCATTCGAATGTTTCAGGTTCTGTAAACGTTGCCGAAAAGCCGGAAAGAGTAGCAACAAAATTGCCTACCCAATGATTATGTCCGGTAATATTGGTATTCTTCGTTAACGCGATGCCTGTCATATCTAACGAATCTGTGTCTGCTTGTTCTTCTGTGCTATGTCCGATAGGATATGTGCGTCCATCGGGTGCTTCAATGGGTTCGCCCATAATAGCCGCTAATTCAAACGGTGTGAGCGTTTCAGCCAAAGAACCATACTCTGTTTTTACGGTTTCTGAACTTAAATTTTCGGGTTCGGCGGGGATTGCCGTCAAATCCGTTTCGTTGGGGCTTGTTGCCAAGCTTGTTGCGGAAACTGTTGCTGCGATAGCTGCGGCTGTCACAGCGGATGCAATTGCTTTGAACTTTGTTGTCATATTAGATGACCTCCTGTTAAAAATATTATTAAGACAAACCGATGAATCTGTCTTAATAAAATTATAACACACTTAGAAAAAAATGTCAATAGGAAAATAGAAATTTTTTGAAAAAATTTTCAAAAGAAATATCTTCCGAACCCGCACCGTAAGTATACTTGCGGTATTTATCTTCTGACTGCTCCGAGCTTGTTCTTAAGCGCTGTTACGATGTTCTCCGTTTCTTTGTCAGCGAGGTCGTCCGTTATGTCCGCGTTATCGGAAAAGGTCAAAGTGAATGTCAGCGACTTCTTGTCGGTACCCAGTTTTTCGCTCTCAAAGCTGTCTATCAGCTTGATTTCCTCGCAGATAGAACTCGTTTCGCGGATTATGTCCTCGATTTCCACGCACATAACCTTTTTGTCACACAGCAGCGAAATATCGCGGCTTGCTTTTGTGAATCCGCTCGGCGCGGAATATTTCATCTCGCGCTTGTACTGCCGCTCGATTTCGGAATAATCAAGCTCCGCGATAATGATATTGAGGTCGGTTTTCTTGCCCTCGGCAATGTTCAGATTCTCGACAATCTCATAACGCAGTTTGCCAAGCTGTCCGATTTTCTTTCCGCCGCAGAAAATATCCGCGCAGATTCCCGGATGCATAAAACTGCACTTTCCGCGTTCAAAACGGAATTCAAGACCGTTCGCCGCCGCAAAGCTTTCCAAAGTTTCTTTCACCGTAAAGAAGCTCTCCGACTGCCCGTAAGCGCCGATACA
>CAYZQU010000371.1:1742-1950 GCA_964480645.1 uncultured Ruminococcus sp.
GGCAATCTCAAAGAACCGCCCCTCCGCGTGGTCGGTTTTCACGTTGTCCGCGATTACGTTTATCATACACGGTGACATCACCGTCCGCATTATAGAAAGGTTCGCGGTTATCGGATTGAGCAATTCAACCGCCGTTCTTTCGGAAGCGTTTTCGGGGAGCAGGATCATATCCAACTCGCGCGGGGAGTACATCGCCAATGACTGAACC
>CAYZQU010000372.1:0-1933 GCA_964480645.1 uncultured Ruminococcus sp.
CTGATGCGCTTTTTTACAATTTTTGTATTATCCATATTATCCCCAATCTAAAAGAATATTAATAATATAGGATTATCATTAAATTCAATATCTGAATACTATTTTACCATATTCCGCAAAAAAATTCAACACCCTACTTGAAAAAATTTGAAAAACGTGTTATAATAGGTGCGTGTGAATAAAAGAACGACTAAAGGAACAGTAAAAATATGGAATATGTAGAAATTGGCGGCGTGAAAATTGAGAAGACTGCCGCGCTTGCTCCGCTGGCAAGCGTTGCCGACCACGCTTACAGAACCATTGCGAAGGAATTCGGAGCGGCGTATTGCGTTGGCGAAATGGCAAGCTGTAAGGGTTTATGCTACTCAGACCGAAAGACCGCCGAACTTCTCTCCGTAACGGATTGCGAGCGCCCTATGGCTGTTCAGTTGTTTGGAGCAGAGCCTGAATTTATGGCGAAAGCGGTAAAAATCGCGGAGCAATACCACCCCGACATTATTGATATCAACGCGGGCTGCCCGATGCCGAAAATCGTCTGCGGCGGTGCAGGGAGCGCGTTGATGAAAACTCCGGAGTTGTTTGGAGAAATAGTCCGCGCGGCTGTTGATTCAACTCAGATTCCCGTGACGGTGAAAATCCGCAAAGGCTGGGACGATTTGCAAGTCAATGCCGTGGAACTTGCAAAAATCGCCGAGCAAAACGGAGCGGCGGCAGTTGCCGTTCATGGGCGTACCAAGCAGCAGCTTTATTCCGGAAAAGCCGATTGGGACATCATCAAAGCCGTTAAACAAGCCGTTTCGATTCCCGTTATAGGCAATGGCGATGTTGACAGTGTGGAATCATGTATTGAAATGTATAAGTACACAGGCTGTGATTTGGTAATGATTGGCAGAGGAAGTTACGGAAGACCATGGCTGTTCGGTCAGATTCGCGATTATTTTGAGGGCAAAACGCCGCGTTCTGAACCGTCTTTGGAGGAGCGTCTGGAGATAATGCGCCGTCATATCGAGCTTCTTTGCGAGGATAAGGGCGAGCGCACTGGCATCAAGGAAGCACGCCGCCAAGCCTCGTGGTATGTAAAAGGGCTTAACGGCGCGGCAAAGCTACGATTCCAATTTGGAAGTATGAATACGCTTGAGGACTTTTACAGTTTAATAGAGCAAATCAAGGGGGATTTTTAATGTTAGACTATAAAATAGAAGTGGAAAAGTTATTGTGTGTGTTTAATGTAAAAAGCGATCCGATTCTGCGCGGATTTGAAAAACTATCGGGGGATACCGTGTTCGAGTGCCTTGAGGGTTGCGCGGAAATCGTTCGGATTCTCACTTGTAGCGGACTTACATTGTCTGACTATTTACATGATATGTTGATTTATTCCGATTCACCGCTTATTGCGATTTACACTCAAAAAACGTCGATAGAGAGTTTGGAAATCGCAATAAATCATGACTTGAATGTTATTCGCACAATTTCCGAAGTGCCGTTCGAGGACGTAAAGTCCGAGCTTGCACGGCGTTTTTCCAACGAGGCTTTTCTCGATTTTCCGCAAATCGAAAATGGAAAATTCGATTACACGGTTGACTATTTCGTTGATTTCGTGCGAAAACACGGCAGCGGAATTTTCGCAAAGTACAAAGCGTTCACATTTGACGGGGAACTCCGCCCGATTGAACACCTTGATAAAATTCGCCTTTCCGACCTTAAAAATTATGAGGTTCAGCGGCAGCAGGTGATTGACAATACTCTCTGTTTCCTCGCCGGAATGCCCGCCCAGAACGTTCTTCTTTATGGTGACAGGGGTACGGGAAAATCCTCCACGGTTAAGGCGATTCTGAACGAATTTGAGAATCTGCGAATGGTGGAGGTAAGCAAGAACGATGTTGCAAAGCTGCCATCACTTTTCAGCAAGCTGCGGAATGTTCCACTGCATTTT
>CAYZQU010000373.1:0-1926 GCA_964480645.1 uncultured Ruminococcus sp.
GCGTATTCCGCATTGCTTGCATTTCGGATTTGCACGAGTTTCAATATAACCTTGATCGGGGTTATAGCGTGATGAACCTGCACCGCGTTTTGCGGTGGGGAACCCCCGTGATAGGCTTTTCTTCCTCTACATTATATGCGCGTAATGCAAAATCGGCAATCCGAAAATATTTTTTGGAAAAGTGTTGAAAACTCGTTAAAAATATGCTATAATTAAAGTGTACGACCTGTTTCGCTTTGTTGTCGGCGTTTCCTGCGCCAACATTGGGCAAAACGGTTCAACGTCCTGTTGAATTATGTTTCAGAGAGGGGGGGCTGCCGATGGACTGCGCGCTGTGGCTTAACAGGCGTAAAATCCGCGACGCGGCGGATATACCGCGAAACCTTGATATAGCGTCACTTCGCGGATATTTTCTTGCGGGCAGCCTTGTGGAATGGCTTCGGGAACACAACGGAGCGAATTACGCGGAGGAGTTGGAAAAAATTCCTGAGGATTGTTCCGACCTGAACTCCCGTATCTCCGAAATTTTTGGCGGTTCGGCTGTCGACACGCCGCCTGTTTTCGAAAATCCGTTGGACGGAAAAACCGCAAATTCCGCGATTTACACCAAGCTTGGCTCATTCACGAGTTTCACAAGTTTCGGGGCGGGTTCCAATATATGGGAACTATTGACGAAATTCGGCGGGAGTTTCGGCGGCAGTTGGAATTTATTTGGCAGCGGATTCCACGAATGGGAGTGGGAGTGGCTGTTCAAGCTGTACGGATTTTATGGCTCGTTCGGATTTACAAGTTTTTCAAGCTTTGCGGAATCGGGCGGATTTGAATGGCTGTTACAACAATTCGGATATTTCGGGAGCTTTTCAAGTTTTGGCAGCTTTTGGAATTTCCCGTGGGAGTCGTTGGGAAGCTACCAAGGATTCCCGATTCTTGACGAGTACGACCTGATATTGTTCCAAACGCTGATGAACTGCCCGCTTGACAGGTACGGATACGGAATTCATATTATATAGCAAATCGGGAAACGCACAAATTAAATCCGCTTTGCGGATTTAATTTGTGCTCGCCTGCATACAAAATTTCACCGCTTTGCGGCGCAATTTTGTATGCGCGTTCCCAATTTGCCGTTCACTCGGATAGGTGGTTTTTGGTTATACGCGTTGCCTTTGTTCTTTAGGGGGATTCCGTGAAACGAATTATAGCGTTCGTTCTGTTGGGTCTTGTGTTGTACGCGGGGGGATTTGTGCTGGTTGCGGGACTCCAAAACGGGATGGAATACGGCAATGACCAAATTTTCAACTTTAACGAGATGAAGGATGTGGATTTCAGGGAAAATATCCGTGTGGAGGGCAGCGTAAGCGAGCTTCGGAAGTATAATTTATCCGAGATGTCTCCGGGAGATTCAATTGACGAGATGTACATAGAATCGCCAAGGCTGTTCGGAATCCCACTCGGAAAGCCGCGCCGTGTGAAACGCTATCTCGCGGAAGTGGGACACGCGGAGGAAAAGTCGGAAAAGAAGTTCTGCATAATCGCGTTTTGCGATGAAAATATAGAACGCGCGGATAACGTTTACGAAAACGGCGGAACAGTCGAGTTCAGCGGTATAATCAAAGGTTCGGATATGATTAACGCCAAGAACAACAATCCGATTATCCAAAATCCCGATAAGGATGTAATTCCGTATGTGATTTATGTAATGAACACCGATGAGCTGTTCAATCCCCTGCCCACGATTATAGTCGGCGTGGCACTGATTTTGATAGGAGCGGCAGGCGCGGCGATTCTGATTTTCAGAATCAAGCGGGAAAAAGAGGGGTATTAGCGGGGTTTCCCCACACATGGGTCGCGAGTCTAGCGCGCTATAACCCAAAGCAAGGTTATATTGAAATTCGTGCAAATCCGAAATGCAAGCAATGCGGAATACCG
>CAYZQU010000374.1:0-1907 GCA_964480645.1 uncultured Ruminococcus sp.
GTTCAAGCTTACAAGTAATTGTTTACGACCCGTCCGGCAAAAAAACCGAAAACACCCTTACTTATACAGGTGATGGCGAAATGTGGTTTAACGGTAGCGCGTCAACCTCTGGCGATAATGTCGGATATATCGTATGGCAAACCGCACATTATACAAATGAGGAGTATAAAGATGAGTTTGGCTATGATTCGTATGACTATGAGGTTCTTGCCGTTAATAAAAACGGAAATCTCGAAAAGATTTATAAAAACAGTGATGTGGTTTATGGTATGGTTAATTTGAGTGGTTCGCTAAATAGTTTTATGTTTGGTGAAATACATGCACCAACGCCGTTTGACTGTAAGTTATACTCCGAGGATAACAAAAAAATATATGATGTTGGTATGGGTATTGTCCTGCCCGATGGTTCAAGTCGCTATAATTTAACCTCGTATGACAAACTCTATGGCACAAAGACAGTGATTGGGTTTGATGAATACATCAATGAAAAAGCCGAAAAAAGATATGCTCTCGTTGATGTCAGCAAAAATACAAATCAAGATAGAACCAGTGCTTCTCTTTCAAGGGCTTACAAATCTATGAGTACCCAAGATGGCAAAATCTACCTTGTTAAAACCGAGGACGACAAGTGGGGTTACATAGACGCAAACGGCAAGGAGCTTGCGATATTTGACGACGCGGGTGATTTCAAGGGTGATTTCGCGCCCGTTGTCAAGGACGGCAAGGCGTACCTTATCGACCGCAATATGAACAAGGTTTCCGAGGAAGTTGACGCAAAGGGAGTTCAAAGCCTTGGTGAAGATATGTTCGTAGTTAAAACAGATGATGGTCAGGAGCTGCTTATGACGTATGACAGCAAGCCCACCACATCAACGAGTGAGCCTACCTCCGAGCCGACTAGCAAACCTACTTCCACACCGACAAGCGAGCCTACTTCCACGCCTACAAGTGAACCTTCTGAAAACCCTCCTACAGGCGTATCGGGAATCGCGGCAACCTTTGGAGTTCTTGCTCTCGCGGCAGGCGCGGTAATCGTAGCCAAGAAGAGAAAGTAATTCATTAATTTCCTCCATAAATATAAGCAGGCTCTCACGAGCCTGCTCTTTTTGTATGAATTTGGAAATTACCCGATATCAGCCAGTTCCTCATCGGACTGTTCGGAATCGGTAATATTCTCGGGAATCAGCCAGTCGCCCGTCAAACGGCACATCAGACGCGCGTCAATGTACGCCTGAGCCAGAGTGAGTATCGTTTGCCCTTGGTAGCTCCCCGAGCGCGTCAGCTCAATCACAAGCGCCACATCGGGCTTGGATTCGTCCACTAACGCCAACGGTAACATCAGCGACATTGAGTCGCGTTTCGGAAAATACGACGGAACAGCGGTCTTGTAATTCCACCGAACGCGCTTCTGCGCCAACTCGATAGAATCCTTGATTCGATTTTGAATCCGAACAAACAAGCGGCTGTTGCCCATAATGATTTCCTTAAGCTGTTCATACATCGCGTCACGGGTGTATCTGTCGCTCTCGGAGTGGATTTTTTCCACAAGTTCCCGTGCGTCGGGAGTGTCGAAGAATTGGTCATATAAGAATCTCAGCGGCAGACGTTTGATGTTGTCGATGATGATGTGTTCAAAGTCCGTGTGGAGATCCTTATTGTGGTCATAGAACAAATCCTCGTTACGGCTGAAATAGGATGGCGGTTCGGGCAGGGGATTGAAGCAGTCTACAAGCTGCTTGCCAAGTACTCCGGACGCTGCGGTGCAAAATCCTGAAAACTTCCACTCGGTGTCGCTGCCGGGGTCGTTGGGCACGAAGCACGCGTAAATATCGTCATAATGATTGTCCGCAAGCCCCGTGTTGAACGCCGCGAACTCTCTTTCCGAGGATATGCAGACCTTTTTCTCG
>CAYZQU010000375.1:0-1897 GCA_964480645.1 uncultured Ruminococcus sp.
AAAAATATTATATACTGCGCTTAAATAATGAAGTAATAGGCGACTATTATGTATATACCTTTTATCGAAGCATTCCGGATTCCGAAGATGGGGATTGGATTAGGGTCGGCAGAGCGATTCGTGTTGTTAAACATTTAACGGAAAAGGATTTTGAGAATATAACTGTCGGGTCAACTATTTCAGATGTCACGGCAGTCGATCCGGTTACTACAGTACATCTGCGAATTTTCGCCTCGTTCTGCGAAAAATTCGCTTCGAAATCCGGACATTTCGGGTAATGTGAATACGCCCTAAAGCATTTACATGATTGAAAGGGTTTATACAGTGAAAAAATAAGTACTATAATGTTGGTCCTTGCAATTACTTGCGCGTGCCTTACCGTTCTGACAATCGTTTTAATTACGGGAGGACATTGATGTTATTACATTTTTCATCTCCGTAACTATTCGTTCCAGATCGGATTTTACATTTTCAGGATTTGTAAGCAAGTCCGCGAACAGAGAATTGAGGTTTTCCTCGAAATTCGCAGGGAGAATTTCGCAATTTTTGCGCGCAAGAGACATCAGACGCTTTTCGCCGGGATGAGTCTGACAGTTCAACGCGAAAATCACATCAAAATAAGATTCCAGAAACGCCGCTGTTCTGTGAGTAATACTTACCTTATCTCCACGCGACACCGCCTTTGCGATCTGCGCGTCATACGCGGGCATTGTTCCGCTGAGGAGATTCATATTCCGCTTGATAATATTTTCACGAAGCTTTTCGGGGTAGGGAACATCAAAGCGCTTTTTTGCTGCCGCCAAGCGACCGTTTTTGTCGCAGATTATCTTGCAGGTTTTCAGGTTGTGCCACAAACAGGTGGAATAACCGTTGCGGGGTTGAAAACGCTCCACGCCGTCCGCAATTTCATTACAAATGAAATCCAGATCTCTGTAAAGAATGTCAATATCCACACCGTTGTTCAGCGTGCAGTTGTCCTCCATCTCCCAGTAGTGGTTGCCGATTTCCATATACTTGCAGAACTTTTGCAGAATCGGACGGCGCACATCATCGGGAATCGGCGCGGTGACGTACAGATACACGTCATAATCGGACTTCTCATCGTAATTTTCACCCGATCTGGAACCGCCCAACGCGATAGCCTCTACCTGTTCAAGCTTTGAAAGCTCTTCAAAAAGTTCCTCAACCATAATTTCCTCCTTAAAGTGAATTTCTCAGGGAATACCCCTTGCTCAATAAGTCCTGACACAGCGGCGAAACATACTCCTTGGAATTGTATGTTAAACCCGGGAAATTGTATGTTACCTCGGTACGCGGTGCAAGTTTCTTAACGAGCCGAACGAGCTTTTCGTATACCTTGACTATACAGTCGGGGCGATAAATGAAATCCCCATTAGAGTCGTAATACCCCGTACTGAGGAACAGCCTCGCACTCACGATTCGTTTGCCTTGGTCGTCAATCAGGGAATACCCCGCTTCGATTATCGAGTTTTCGCACTCATTGGCGATTCGGTCAAGCCGTTCGCCGTTTCCGTTGTTTTTGACCGAAATATCTCCCGCCTCGGGGAGATGGAAATAGTACGAAACACGCGAATCCTTGGTAATAAGCGAAAGACCGCCTTCCGTAACTGTCCCCGCGCTCAAATCCTCGCGGATTATCGTACAGCCAAGCTCAACCGCCTTTTTGGCGATTTGCATAAACCCGTCAAATTCGAGCCAATAATTGATTTGTTTACTGCTCATATCTCCTCCTATTTTAAGAACAAATTCAAAACCGTGTACTCAAAATCCGCTTTGCGGATTTTGAGTACACTCGCCTGCGTGACACGTCACACTGCGTTGCAGTGTGACGGGTCCCGCGCGTTTTGAATTTGCCGTTCACTCGGGTAAGTGGTTT
>CAYZQU010000376.1:0-1885 GCA_964480645.1 uncultured Ruminococcus sp.
ATAATCGAAATAGAAAAATATTATGATTGGGAATCAATTTTTAGAGGTTCCCTTAAGCCTAAATCGAAAAATCTATTGACAAAACACAGACAATATGCTATAATAATTTTGTGAACGCTGTTCAGAGGAGGAATATTATGAGTGATAACGAAAAAACCAAGAATCATATAATCGAGATTACTACCGAATTACTTAAAGAATTCAACGGTGATACTAAAAAGATTACCTCAAGGTTAATTGCGGAAAGGGCGGATATTGGATTAGGTTCAATAAATTATTTTTTTGGAAGTAAGGAAAATCTTATAACCGAATGTGTTCAACGCATTATTGGAAAAGTAATCACAGAATTTCATGTGTCAGGGAATTACGGGACAGATAAGGAATGCTTAACAGTTTGTGCAACTTATGTTTTCAATTTTCTGTTTGAACATTCTGCGATTTCTCGTATTTCTATTTTAGGCGATTTACAAAACTATACAGAGAATTGCAATTCTGTTCTTACGCAACGGGGGTTTATGCTATCATTAAAAAATGATATTTCGAACAAGGATAAACCTATGTTGGTATTTATTCTTACATCTGCAATGCAGGCGGCATTTTTAGGAAGTGAAACAGCCAAACAATTACTTGGTTATGATTTTACGAAAACAGATGATAGAACTGCATATATCCAAAAATTGGTAGATATTCTTTTTGAAGGGCAGTAAAGAGTGATGAATAGAAAGATAGGAATATATGGCTCTGTCGTTAACTTACTTGCCGTAATTGGTTTTTCCATATCCATGCTATTTGATTTTGACTTTGGAAGCTATTTTTCTTCCATGTTCATAGCTTTTAGTTTTGTGGTAATGATATGTTGCTATACTTATTTTGCTGAACAGAAATATAAACTAGCAGGCTGTATTTCGGTAGCATTTGCCTCTATATACACAACAATCATTTTACTAGTTTATTTTGCACAGCTAACAACTGTCCGATTAAGCAATTTAACGCAGCAAGCTAACACAATTCTCGATTTTCAACAATGTGGACTGCTGTTTAATTATGACTTACTGGGTTATGCCCTTATGGCATTATCTACTTTTTTTGCCTGATTAACAATCAATACATATACGAAAGCGGACAAATGGCTAAAGTGCCTGCTTATGATACATGGAGTTTTTTTATATCCTGCTTGGTTTTCCCTATGTTTGGAGTGTTCAAGGCAGACAGTCCTGCATGGATAGGCGTGATAGTATTGGAGTTTTGGTGTGTATATTTTTGCCCTATAAGCATTTTATCCTTATTGCATTTTTCTAAAAAACCGCTGAATAAATAACTTTTATATTATTCCAATTGTCATTAAATAAGTGCCTCCCTAACATTGTATAAACCGCCCCTCTCGAATCCGAGAGGGGCGGAAAGGTTACTTAATTTTTCTTGCGATTGGATTTCGACTTCATCACAGCGATTCCTGTTGCTCCTGCCGCTGACAGAAGAATCCAAACCCACTTTCCCATGGGATTTCCCGTGGTGGGGTTCTGATTGTCATCATCTGCTGAAGATGTGTCGGGAACTCTGCTGATGTCGAGGACGTCTCCCGAATCGTCAACATTGCCCGGGTTAATCGGTTTGTTTGGATTGTTTTCATCTGTTTCGCGTGAGTTATCGGAACTGTTGCTGTCATCAGAGCTGTTATCATCGGGAATGTCACCGCCGGAAGTGTTTCCACCGGGGTTAACGCCGCCGGAGTTGTCGTCACTACCGGGATTGTCACCACCGGGGTTATCGCCGGAGGTGTTTCCGCCGGGGTTATCGTCGCTACTGGGGTTATCGTCGGAGGTGTTTCCACCGGAGTTGTCGTCGCTACCAGGGTTATCGCCGGAGGTGTTTCCGCCGGAGTTGT
>CAYZQU010000377.1:0-1882 GCA_964480645.1 uncultured Ruminococcus sp.
GCAAAAACGCGGATTTCAGCGACATTAATCATTTTCCTTTCATTTCTCCCGATAAATCCCGCTGAATATCGGTCGGAGCTTTTTATACAACACCACGGAGAACACCGCCGCGACAAACCCCTTGACAAACGTAAACGGCATATTAAATATAATCAAACAATCCAAAAGACTGTTTACACTCGGAAGAATTTTTTGATAATACTCGCCAACGATTGCGTCAATTGGCAGACCGAATGCCACACTATATGCCGGGAATACCAGAAAATAGTTGGACACTACACTTATCAGTGCCATCAATACTGCGCCCGAAAGACAGCCAATAATCGCGCGGGAGATTTTGCCGTTCTTGTGGGTGATGATACCCGCCGGCAGCACCAGAGCCGCGCTGAGAATGAAGTTCGACAGTTCCCCGACATAGCCCGTTGAAGATGTGAAACACCCAAAGATGTTCTTGATAAGGCACACCGCCACACCCGAAATCGGTCCCATTGTCAGCGACGCCAGCATTGCGGGAACGTCCGAAAAGTCGAACTTAATAAAGCTCGGCATAACCGGAACAGTGAATTTCAGCAGCTCCGCCAGCACAATGGACAGTGCCGCCATCAGCGCCGTGAACACCAACCGCCTCACATCAACCTGTTTCTTCTGTTTAACGTTTTCCATAATTTCTCCTTTTCCTCGGGAGAATCGGAAAACCCCTTGATTATGCCGTGTGGCAATATCAAGGGGCTTGCAAATATCATACAATATTTGTTTTCTGATTCTTTCATCCGGACTATACCGTCGGTATCGGAATTTCACCGATTCAGCCGAAGCACGATTCAAAACCGCCGTGTTTATAACACACGCCGCCTTGGGATTCGCGCCCCGGGTCGTGGACTGTAAAGCATTGCTTTTAACCACCGGTGGGGAATCTCACCCCGCCCCGAAACAGATTATTTTATTTGAGCAATCGCTCAATGATATTATACTACTTTCGCGGGAAAATGTCAATAGGTTTCGCGAAAAAATTTACATCAACTTATCGGGAGTTGTACGATACCATTCTATCACATCTCTTGCGGTTTCCAAATCAGACTTAACGAAATCACGCTCACTCTCGGGAAAATCCTTGGGAGAAAGTTCCGCGATATTCAACTCCAGCCTGTCAATAGTCTCTGCAGGCATCGGTTCGCCGTACCTCTCCAGCGACAACAGAAGCGCGATGCTGTCCACGAATCTCACTATGTTATCCTGCCATTCCCCGCCGCTATCGTAAATATACCGTGAAACTACTACATTGTAATCGTAATTCTTACTTTGGTGCTGTAACATAAGCAGATAGGCAGTCGCCTCATATAATCGACGATTATAATCCATTACATCTTCTCCCATTATCAGACGATATCATTCGCGTCAAACGGGTCCCCGCACTCGGGACAGAATTTCGGCGGATTGGTCGGGTCCTCAGCCGCACTTGTCGCACTTATAAAGCGGAACACCGGCGGGCTTGGGCTTTCCGCAATTGGTACAGAACTTGCCTTTGTTCTCCGCTCCGCACGAGCAAGTCCACGAGCCGCCCTTCTGGGGCTTTGGCTTACCACAATTCATACAGAACTTCGCGGTGTTCTGAGTACCGCACTCGCAAGTCCACGCCCCTGCGGGAGCGGGCTGAGCTGCGGCAGCTTGAGCCTGCTGATTCTGTGCCGCCATATTATAGAGATTCCCCGCATTTATACCGCCGTTCTGCTGAGCCATATTCATACCCATAAAGCCCATCATAGCACCGCCCGCGTTGCCCGCGGCGGTCTTCATAGCCTCGCCCTGAGCCTCGGTAAGGTGCGCCGCCGCCATACCGGGGTCGCGCATAACCGCAGTTCTCTGGAGGTTCTTGATAAGGTCC
>CAYZQU010000378.1:0-1872 GCA_964480645.1 uncultured Ruminococcus sp.
TGGACAGCAACGGTTTCGCGGAGAGATTTTCGGACTTTCTTGAGAAGATGTTCGCGCTGGGCGGCGGAGTAATCAAGGTCTATCGTGACAAGGACGGCACAAAGCTGGATTTCGTCACGGCTGACAGGTTCGTACCAACTAAGTGGGACAGTCGCGGAATCTACGGAGGAGCGTTCGGTTCGACAGTAACCAAGAACGGCAGAAGCTACATTTTAGCCGAACAGCAGACGCTTACCGAGGACGGTCTTGTTACCGAGAATCGGTTGTTCCGATTTGGAGGTGGCACGGCAAATCTCGCGGACGTTTTCCCGGATATGATGGAGAAATCCGTTATCACGGGGCTGAAAAATCCGCTGTTCGTGTATTTCCGCGCGGGCGCGGGGGAAATCTCCGAAAGCGAGCCGCTGGGAGCTTCGGTGTTCGCAAACGCCGAGGATACGCTGAAAGCCTTGGACATCGTGTTTGACAGCTTGTCACGCGAGTTTATCCTCGGTAAAAAGCGAATCATCGTACCGAGTTACGCGATTCGCGGCGAGTATGACGCGAATGGCGAACTTAAGCGATATTTCGATGTGAACGACGAGGTGTTTGAGGCGTTCTCAGCGGACGACAACGATGATTTGAAAATCATCGACAGCACCGGGACTTTGCGAATTACCGAGCATACGGACGCTCTGGGAGAACTGCTCGACCTGCTGTGTATGCAGGTGGGGCTGTCCGAGGGGGCGTTGTCCTACAAGAACGGCACGATTCGCACGGCCACCGAGGTGGTAAGCCGCAACAGCCGAACTTACCGCACGGCGGGATTCTACCGCAAGGCGATAGCGAACGGACTTTCCCGCGTCGCGGAGAATATCTGCCTGTTGGGGAAGATGTGCGGCGAGCTTTCCGCGGGAGCTTCTACGGAGGTGAATATCCGTTTCGCGGACGGCGTTTGCGAGGACGAGGGCGCGAAAACCGAACGCGCACGTCAGCTTTACGCGGGTGGATTGATCTCACGCGCGAGAGCGTTATCCGAGATTTACGGAATTTCGCTTGACGCGGCAAAGGCTATGGAAAAGGAGGATTTTAATGGAGAACAGTGAAAACAAACCGATTGACGAGTTCCCCGCAGATAACACGATTGTCTACCCCTCGGAGGATTTGGACAAGCTTGCTGGTCTTTCTCAAGAGGCAGAAGAACTGAGGAGCAGTCTTACGGCGGAGAAAATCAAAGTCGCTCTGTTGATTGCGGGAGTTACCGCCGAAAAGTTGGACGAGGCATCGACAATGGTTCGCGGATTGTATGATTCAGGAAAGCCGATTGAGGACGATGTTGCGGAGGTTATTGACGCTTATCCGCATTTAAGAGCGGTGAAGCGCGAGATTCCACAGTTCGCGGCGGCAAGCTCCGGCGGAAACGATGGATTTTCCGCGATTCGGAGAATCTTTTCGGGCAAGTAATTATGAGGGCGGGACGGTCGGGATTAACACACAAACGGGAACACTTCGCCGCTGCGCTGTGAGCCGAGAACGGTTAGTTCGATGAATGTATTTTCACAAGGCGGCAGCGGGGATATGACAGTTGACAGTGTACAGTGTACAGTTGATAAGCTGCAGATTAAGCACGCTATAATCAAAAGTAAGGTTATAGTGATTAGTGCAAATCGAGAACGCAAGTGACGCGTAATACCGCGAAGCGGTGTGTAGCGTCACTTAGCGAACGCACACCGCAGGTGTGCGTGGTTCTCGATTTGCCATTTAGATAAGGAGGATTAAAATGGCTAATACAATTGAATATGCACAGGTATTTCAGAAGGAACTTGACAGACAGGGTGTCGAGGGATGCACTTCGGGGTGGATGGAAGACAACGCCTCGCAAGTTATTTACAA
>CAYZQU010000379.1:0-1872 GCA_964480645.1 uncultured Ruminococcus sp.
TTTGGAAATCCTTGAATTTCACTTCAAAAAAGCTTTTTAATCAGCGTTTCCTTAATTCCTTAGATAATGTAACGTGTGAATATATTCATTCAATTAACAGAGAGGAATATTTGATTCAAGTAGACAATCTGTCAAAAATTAGTGAGTTGGTTAACCTTCCTGTTCAAAAGCACAAGACGCTCATTCCAAATATAAATGATTTTGTTTCGCGGTGTGAGCAAAATAATAAGCTGAAATTGATAGTGGATGGCGAATAATTTGTATAATTAACACATAAACAGACACCTAATCCATTATCTCAAAGTCAAGAATATCCGAAATGCATATCTCCGTCCCGTCGGTAAAGAGTATCTTGTGGAAAACCTCGTCAATTCGTTTTACCGAGCCGATTCTCGTTACATATAAACCGCCGTCCTTATGATTATCGGGAACGAAAAATATGACCTTAATTTGTGGATAATCCTCGTTCAGTTTTTGGGCGAGGATTTGAATTTTTCTGTTGAGAATTTCGCTCTCGTCCTCGGATAACTCAATTTTGGTATCAACAAGCCGCGCCGTTTCGTTCATCTGCTCATCAAGCCCGACAAGAGCCGCGAATGCCGAAAACTGCGCGGCTCTGTCAAGCGCGGACATTTTCGGGTGACGGCTTTCGGGGCGCGGAAGATTTATGATTTTCTCGTATTTCACGCCTTGTGACCTCCAATCTGCCGATTGCGCTCACGCATTGTCGCGCCGTCCTCCAAGTTCATACCTTTTAGGAGCGCGTTTTTTCCGAATTTTTTCTTAATTTTCAGCACGGCGAGCTGCATATCCTCATCACGTTTTTGCTCGGCAATTTCAGCCTCCCGAGCGGAATAGTCGGTAAACAAGTCAAGCTGTTCCCCCTCGTATTCGGCAGTCTGATCGGATTTAACGGTTACATCGCAAGCGCAGACGGTTATACGGTGAACAAGCAGCTTAGGATTTATAATGCGGTCAAACAGCCGTATCGCCGCGTCCGAAATCGCGCGAGAGGAGTAAGTTTTTCGCGTGAGATTTTCCGTGCCGTGCGCGTGTTTCGGAATTTTTCGACCGTAAAAATCGGTCGTTATTCCTCCGTGATAATTCGCCGCTATCCGAGGATTTGTAAGGCTTTCCGCGTCATACCCGATTGTAAGTGTAAGCTTGTCTGTGACGAGATTTTTCTCCGCAAGGGAAAGCGACAAATTATCCGCCATTTCCCGAACGATAAGCCGCGCCTTTTCGTGGGAATACGGCTCTTGCAGCACCTGACTGCTGCTTAAACTGTTGGACTGCGGCTTGTAAGCCTTTATGTCAGCGATTGTCGTAGGTTCAATGCCCCAAGCGTGGTCTATAAGCAGCTCGGCATTTACTCCGAACAGCTTGAAAAGTGAATCCTCATCGGAAATCGAACGCTCCGCGACATCGCCGAGAGTAAACATTCCGTTCTGCTCCAACGTTTTTGCGTAACCTCTGCCAACGCGCCAGAAATCCGTGAGCGGACGGTGTTCCCAAAGCTGCCGCCTGAAACTCATCTCGTCCAATTCCGCAATACGAACACCATCTTTGTCGGCGGGTATTTTCTTCGCGACAATATCCATAGCGACTTTCGCGAGAAATAAATTCGTGCCGATACCCGCCGTTGCGGTAATTCCCGTTTCGGAAAGCACCTCGCGAATAATTTTAATTGTCAAATCGTGTGCGGACATTTTATACAAATTAAGATAATCCGTCATGTCGATAAAAACCTCATCGCAGGAGTAAATATGAATATCTTCGGGCGAAAAGTACCTCAGATAAATGGAGTAGATACGGTTGCTGTATTCCATATAGAGAGCCATTCGCGGCGTTGCCGTGATATAATCGACCTCT
>CAYZQU010000380.1:0-1870 GCA_964480645.1 uncultured Ruminococcus sp.
AATTTGTACTTTTATTATACTACAAAACCGGGACAATTTCAACCCCACTTTTGCCCAAATTATTCACAAACTTTGTTGTGCAATTTTGTGCATTTCCAACAAAAATAAAAAATTTTTCTAATTTTTTGTAAGATTTTCGATTTTTTTGTATTTACTTTGGAATTTCATTTGAAAGAATTTGAATTTTATTCCAATTTATGGTTTCTTACGGAAGTTTGGATTGTCCTCGGCGTCACGCATTATAATGTCGTACAGACGCTTGGTTTTATTGGATTTCGTGTGCTTTTTCTCCTTGAGCATATCCAACTCGGACAGCTCAGGTTCTTGCTTGGCAGTGACTTGCTCGTCGGTCTCCTGTTCGGGGAACAAATGCCTTTCCTCAGCCCAGAAACCCTCAGGTGGATTCTCACGCGTGACACGCTTAGGTAGCTCGGAAGCGTCCTCCCATTCGGGCACGGGTTCGGGAGCTTCATCGCGTGGCTTGCGACGGCTCGCACCGCTCATATCGCGCTCGGACTGCTCCAATATATCGAAAATACTTCCAATGTTTTTGAACGGCTCAGCATCGGGTAACTCTGTCCCAAAGGGCGAAATTTCTACGTTTTCCACAATTTTCTCGCTTGATTTGTGTTCGGATTTGTTAAAATCCGACAAATCAGGGTCGGAAGAAATTTCCATTTCAGGCGGAGCAGTGGTTACCGATGCGCCGGCAATTTTTCCGTAGGCACTTATCGCCGCAGCGTTTTTACGTATTACCTTGGTTTTGGGCGCGGAGGGTGGCTCGGACTGCTGCTTGGAGATCTCCGACGGCTCGGGAATTGGGGCTAAAGGCTCGGGTTCCCGAACAGGTGCTTCAATAAACGGTGTAAATCCGTTTGCGGAACGGGGCTGCTCACGTTGCTGGGTACGCAGACGCTTCTCCTCCTCCAGCTTCTCCTCAAGACGCTTCAAATCCTCATAAGGGTTTCTTTGAGGCTTGGGAGCAGGATTTTCAGGTTGCGGCGCGGGTTGTATGAACGGTTGAAAACCGGACGGGTCGGGTTTGGAATCGTGCGTTTCTCCTAGGCTTTCACCATTTCGGATTATATGTGAAATTGGGCGGCTGTCCTTCTGACGCTGAACAAGCGGAGACGTAAAAAATCCCTCGGGATGCCTTTCAACAGGTTTCGGCTCCGGTTCGGGCTGTTTGGGAGCAAGCTCACTGCGGCTTATACGCTCAGGGATAAACGGTTTGACTACCCGCTCTTTCGGTGCATCGGGAGCGGGACGCTCCACCTGCTGAATCGGGTTGCTTTTGGAAATATCTACCACAAGCGAATAGTTCAGAAAGTTTTCCAACTCCTCGGGTGGGATTTCACCCGAATTAACCTTATTCTTCATTGCCTCGGTATATGAACGCCAATATTCATACTCCTTTACGCTGATGGACACGTCAACGCGACGATACATCTCGTCCGTTACCTCACGGCACTTCTGTTCCAATTCGGGTGTCATACGGACACGCGGATGCTCCTCCTCGTAAATTTCAAGACAGGTTTTCCCTTTTTCCGCAATTCGTGAACAATATTCCTCGGTGTGGTTCTTATCGCGGAGGAAATACCGCCCGCAGCGTTTGCACTTTGCGAGCCAACCGCCGCTTTCGATTATCGCGTCAAATTCAAGGTCGATTGCGGCTTTCAGACTGCACGGCATATATATCTTCCCGGAAAATGTTTCCATTTTTCCGCGCGAGACGTTATAGGACGCGGGTTCAGGCGGAAGTCCGGGCTTCATTCGTGTGAATGCGTCCATAGCCAGCTCATCGGAAATTTCACCATAATCGCCAATCCCTGAATAATCGTCGGAATAATCAAATCCTTGCAATACATGA
>CAYZQU010000381.1:0-1855 GCA_964480645.1 uncultured Ruminococcus sp.
GTATTTTTCCAGAACATAAGCAACCTCATCGGAAGTCAGCGATGCAGTGGATTTTCTTGGGTTTTCCTGCGGGAAGACACTATCCAACAGCGCAATAAGCTCCGACTTATCTACGCCCAAATCCTTCGCGATTTCCTGAAGTTTATATTTTATCTGTTTACTTGGCAATGTAAATTTCCTCCAAATCAGATTGATTCCGCTCTTGCGGTTATATGTTATTTGAGCCGACTATACTTCTGAACAAGCCCTCGTCGCTTATCAGAAACACGCCCGCCCGTTTTCCGACTGCGTTTTGCGCGTCCTCCATTGAGAACCGCGCCTTGATTACCTCACGGTTGTGCTTTTCGGCGTGAAAGCGCACCTCTTTTTCGGTCTTTGCGCTTATATCGCTTGCCAGCACGATCCCGACAAAACCATTATCATCTTCCATCGCGGATATTACCGCGTCGAAGCCGATAATCAGCTTTGAGGCCCTCCTACACAGGCAGATTGTGGACAGCACTTTATTTATCGGAAGTCAGCTCCTTTTCTATGGTTTCGTATATTTCTGCGGGGATTTGGCACTTAAAAGAACGTTCGAGCTTTCTTCCCTTTCGGGCTTGCTCCAGACAGCTCTTATCCTTACAAATATACGCGCCGCGCCCCGATTTTTTTCCCGTGGAGTCTATGGAAATGTTACCGTCCTTATCACGAACCACGCGGACTGCGCCCTTTTTTCCTATCATTTCGCCACAGCCCACGCATTTCCTCATCGGAATATGTTTTTCGGACATTTTCACTCCTTACTCCGCGGCTTCGGAGGACTGCTCTGTGACGGGTTCTTCCGTTACAGGCACTGATTCCGCAGTTTCCTCAGATTCATCTTCGGACTGAACCTCAAGCGGAACTACCTCAAAATCCTCCGGTCTAACGGTGCTTTCGGACTTAATATCAATTTTGTAACCGGTAAGCTTTGCCGCAAGCCACGCATTCTGACCTTTGTTGCCGATGGCGAGCGAGAGCTGATTATCGGGCACAACCACCTTGCATGCGCGCTTATCGGGGTTCGGGTTAGTAATAACCACTTTAAGCACCTCGGCGGGCTTCAAAGCCTGCTTGATAAACTCCTCGGGGTTTTCATCATACAACACAACGTCCACCTTTTCTCCGCGGATTTCCTTGGTTACGGCATTGATACGGCTCTTTTGTGGACCTATGCACGCACCCACCGCGTCAACATTCGGGTCATTGCTCCAAACAGCGATTTTACTGCGGCTTCCGGGAGCGCGGCTTACCGCCTTTATTTCCACTGTTCCGTCGTATATTTCGGGGCATTCAAGCTCGAAAAGACGCTTTATCAGCCACTTATCGGTACGGGATACTTTCAAGTACTGGTTCTTGTCACCCTCCTTGTACTCCTTGGAAACACCCGAAATATATACCTTTACAACCTGACCGACTTTGAAGACCTCGTTTGGAATCTGGTCATCCTTGAGGAGCATCACCTCATTGTGGTTGATTTCCAATATTACATGATGAGTACCCGGCTCAATTTTGGAAACAGTAGCGGAAACGGCTTCGTTTTCGTACTGACCCCAGATTTCGCTGAGTTTTTGACGCTCGGCGTTGGAGAAGCCCTGACGAATCAAGTCCTTTGCGTTTTTGGCGGCAATTCGCTTAAACATACGTGTATCAATCGGACAGCGAACCATATCGCCAACCTGCAGTGACGAGTCTATCTTGCGCGCCTCTTCGAGGGTAATCTCCTTTTCCGGCTCGTAAAGCGAATCCGCGACCTCAATTTCCTCTTTCATAATCGAAACGTCCATCTTGCGGTTCTTGATGTCAATATCGACGATTATCTTGTTCTCCTTTG
>CAYZQU010000382.1:0-1847 GCA_964480645.1 uncultured Ruminococcus sp.
ACCTTCGGGTTATGAGCCCGACGAGCTACCGAGCTGCTCCATCCCGCGATAAATATTGTTAGGAACTTACGCCGTCCAACAATATTTATTATATCACATTATGAAGCGTTTGTCAATACTTTTTTTTAAATTTCATAAAAATTTTATACAATTTGCGAAATTTGTCAATTTTTATTATTCTTTTCAATATCTGCAAGAATATCATCTACAACATTATTATTTATACGTGACTTATCACGATAATCGTCATCATCGGAAATCAAGTCGTCTATATTCTTTGACGCAAGAATCTGTGAGCTTTTACGTCCCGAGACGGCGCGTGGAAGAGATTTTTTTGCGCTCTCTTGCAATTTTTCGGAGTTGCTTTCCTTTTCCGTCTTTCCGATTTGAGGAGCCGAACGCTTTTGCCTGCCCGTTGGAACAGATGTTTGTGTAAAAAACGCGTCGCCCGTATCACGTTTGGGGATAATTGGAATCTCTGCGGTTTTATCCTTAACAGGTGTAGTAATAAGTGGACTTTTGAGTTCTTCTGACGTTTTAGAACGCGTGTCTGTTACAGTAGACGGGGAAGATTTCGAATAGTCTTTTGGTTCGGCAGTTGATGCCGGTCGAACAGGTCTTGCAGATTTTGCGGTATCTCGTGGTAATACTCCAGGATTGGGTCTGCTCATCTGCTGTCCTGTTTGGGACTTCTTCTGTTGACGCGCTGCCAACTCAAACAAAACTTGATCCGCAGCAGTCGAGGTATCGGTAACTTTTTGACGATTATATGAAGCTTTCCCATCACTGTTTATGCCGATTGTGCTATTCCGAACCCTGTTCTGCTGTTCAACAGAAGCTCTCTCAACAACGTTCTTGAATTGTGGTTCAACCTCGGCTTCGGGTTTGTTCTTAACGCCCGCTCGGATAACATCAAAAAGAATCAGTGCAATACAAGGCAACACTGCAATGCAGAACACTCCAATCGGAGCTTTTATAAATAAGATAATCTGTCCCAGAAACGAACTGGCAAATTCTGCGTGACCGATAATTTGCGATTCGGCAGCAATGTGTTCCTTGCCATTTTGGTCAAGTGTTAAACTGTAAACTCCGTCAGAAAGTGTGATTTCACGTATATATCCCAAGTCGGGCTGTTCATCATTATTTCTCCAAAGAACAAGATTCCCTTGTTCAAGCTCCAATGCTCCGCACTTTCGCACCAAAACGGCGCTTCCTTTGGGAGCGGACTTGAATCCGTTAGTGTCGACAATATAAATATTATATCCAAACACGTCAACAGTTTTTTGAGATCCAAACGCAGCTGTTGCGATTATCATTATAATACACAAAATTATCAACAATACGCAAAAGAAATACCCTATCCCACGAAAAATTTTTTTGCCCAAATTGAAAAAACCCCCTTTTTTCCTCTTGACAAATCAAAAATAATAGTGTATAATATAAGAGTCATGCTTATAGTATAACATATTCATTTGATTTTTGCAAGAGGTTTTTGCGAGTTTTCCAATGAAATTCAATTGTACACAAGTTTTTGCCGGGAGTGGTTGATATAGTAAACATTTATCAATTGTCCGATCGGAAGTTTGACCTGAAAATTATCGATATGGCTTCGTTGTGTAGGTTAAAATACTTCGCATTTTTTACGCATTCGTAATGCGTAAATCGTGTGTACTTGATAAGGAGACGCGGCGGGTCGAGGGTCTTGCAAATATTTTACAGTTAAATGGCGCGGATATAGTGAACATTAAGTTTCCTATTCCGGAATGGCAGTTCAGGCTGTCAAAAAACAAAAATGCTGGTGTAGCTCAGTCGCGTAGACTAAAAACGCTTCGCGTTTTTGACGCATT
>CAYZQU010000383.1:0-1840 GCA_964480645.1 uncultured Ruminococcus sp.
TTCTATAAAACGATTCTATGACAGGGTTTACGCGATTTGTACAATTTGACGAATCTGACTGCCTTTAACTGTCCGATTATTCGGGATTATTCGCGCAATTACGATATCTGGACTTTAACTTTCGAAGAACCTCGTCATAATTAATGCTCCCGAATGACCCTGAATCTTGTGAAACGTTGTCCTGTTGCATCCATTTGGCAATAGTTGGATATTCGTTAATTCCGGTTATTCCCTTTTTTGCAGTCCATTCGTCAAACTTTTGTTCATACAACTGAACATTTTCGATACCATAAGTGGAAATCAAGTCGTCACGGGTGGGGGTGGACTTTTTAACTTGTTCACATTCTTTATTTTCTTGAATTTCTTTAACTTCTTCTACTACTGCCCTATGGCTTTCAATCGGCTGACTCGGAGCTGTCAACGAGTTGTCGTCAGCCTGTCGGTCGACTGTCACCTCGGGGGCAAAAAAGTCGCCCAAACCCGCATTACAATCGTAATTCTTGACCGTCACAACAGAAAACTTGTTGGTATGCACTATTTCGATGTCGGCCGACATTTCAAGGTGCTTCAACGCGGTTCTGACGCTTCGGATAGTCATATTTGTCCGCCGTGCGAGAATTTCCAGTGAAACGGGAGCTTGACCGCGTTTCAATTCATACCCTTTCAGTCGGCAATCCTTGAACGAGGCAAGACAAATCAGTGCCAGATACACTTTCAGCGTGTTTGCGTCGTCAAACCACTCCCATTCGAGAAAATTTCTGGGGAGCTTTACAAATCCATTATTTTCCATTTTGCGTACCTCCTACGGTATTTTTCTTACCTTCAGCGTACCATAGGAGCAACTGCAGAAAAATGAAATGATTTTAAAGGGGATTAATACCAAAAATCGTCCATTTGGTATTATCAAACGGACGATTATCTATATATTGTATTTTGAAATCATTCAGTAGCTGAGTTTGATTCCTCGGAAGTCGGCTTTTTGTATGACTTCAGATTGGAAAAATTCACAGAAAGCTTGTGATATGGGCATTTAAGCGCAACCAGCTCCCCGCTTTTTTCGTTTGCAGTGACGGTTACTTTCTTGCCGTCGAATTCCGTATCGTAGGTCAAAATTTCGTCATTTTGCACAATTTGTTCATTTGTGCATTTTGACAACGAGTTTATGGAATCCGCAATTATTTCAGGTATCATCGCGTATTCGGAACTTTCCTCCGCTTCGAACGAAAGACCTCCCAAAGACCCTGTACAAGCAGATTCGGTGAGGTTTAGCGTCATTCCGGCGAGCTGCTGAGGTTCGGTAAACGTGAAACTCCAATCATTAGCGCCACCCCGCGTAACATCGGCTTTTGCACTGAGTTTGTCGCAGTTGATTTCTGCGTTTACAGTAAATTCAGTATCGAAATTTGGCTTGGTTGAGCCAAATGGGAGCTTCGCGTCACAACCGCAAAGCAAAACTGTACATAAAATGCCTGCTAACCCAATTTTTGTAAATTTCAACAAGAAAATTCCTCCCAAAAATTATTTGAGGGATTCAGGCAGAAAAACTTGTGGCAGTTTATTAATAATATCGCTTGCGAGAATTGATGCGTAAGACATTTCGCGCGCTAACAAATCCGCCGCGTAACCGTGGCAATAAACCGCCGCCCAGAACGGGTCTACGCCCTGTGCGGCAAGCCCTGCGATGATTCCGCAAAGTACGTCGCCGCTCCCACCTTTCGCAAGCCCCGGATTTCCAGAAGTATTGACGTAAACGTCGTCGCCGTCCGTAATGACGGTGTTCGCGCCTTTCAGCACGACTGTTACTCCGTACTCTTGTGCAAATTGACGAGCCGCGGAAATA
>CAYZQU010000384.1:0-1800 GCA_964480645.1 uncultured Ruminococcus sp.
TATTCTCGAACATATCCGCAACAGGCTCTGGAACGGGTTCTTCCACGGATTCAGGCTCGTTCATATTCTCGAACATATCCGCAACAGGCTCTGGAACGGGTTCTTCCACGGATTCAGGTTCGTTCATATTCTCGAACATATCTGTAACAGGCTCGGGAATCTGTTCTTCCACAATCTCCTCAATTTCGGGAATCGGTTCTTCGGAAATTTGAAGTTCCTCAGAAATTTCCGGTTCGACAACCGATTCCGGAATCGGCTCAGGCTTTGGCTTGGGACGGCGATTCTCCACGAAATCGCGACGAATCTCCATAGGAATATCCGAGGGTGCGGAATACCAGAAAAGGCTCTCGCGAAGACGCTCCACCCAGAATCCGCCATTCTTACTGCGAACGGAAATACCCATATTACGGATTTCCGCGCCAATGTCGCCCTCGTCCTCGGCGTTATGATGCGTCAAAATCACAAGCACACCATATTTCTCAGAGTTTTTACACAAATTCAGCACACGCTCACAAACACTTTCGCTGTACTTTTCAGGAAAGCAATGCATCACGACAATCCGAGAAACCTTATCGGGAGTGGGATACCGCTCAATATCCGCGAAATACTCCTCCACACGATTTTCGATGTCATTAGCCGAATTCGGAATGATAACAAACGGATACGCGCCGCGACCCAATGCCGCAATATGCCCCAGGCAATCCGGGCTGAAGCTCTCAGGCTCACAGAACAGCACATCATCGAGATTATTTCCGAAATACTTCACCGCGTTAAGAAGTAAACGCTGAATTCCGCCAAGCAGATATTGCTTGTTGCGATCATCGAAATCAAAATACACCACGCCGCCACGCATCAACGAGATTCTGAACGGAGCGCCGATTGTCCTAGCTCCGGCGTTATACTCATTATTGGAAATAAAAACCAAATCCTGCTCAATATCCATTGGCACAGTCAAACGTACTCGGCGTTGACCAAGGCTGATAGTACTGTTTTCGGGGATTTTCGCTGTTCCTGTGCTGTTAAATGCGGACTTGTCGAATGTCAGAAGACGCAGATAATCCTTGAACTCATTGGAACGTATGTACTCGCGCACCCTGTTGTCCTGTTCCTCCTTGCAACGGTTAAGATTCTCGATATCGGAATCATACTGCCGCTTCGCCTGGACCTTGCTTCCCTCAATAAGGCGTCGTGTTTCCTCGATTTTATGTTCATAATAAAGCCGCATACCCGTCACCTTGGTATACAAGCTCTCGGCATTGGGGTCGTTGTGGCTGTCCAATTTGATGGTCTGCCTAATACTTTCCAAATGTCCCTCATCGGTTTCAAACGGCTCTGTGGCTGCCTCCAGTTCACTTGCCTGAGCGTGTTCTCTGGCGTAATTGAGATAATAATCCAGTTTGGACATCTTCGCGTGGATTTCCTCAATTTTCTTGTTCAAATCCTCGTCACAGGACTTAAGGTAATCGTTGTATTCCTTATAGATGCTGTCAGTATCAGCGGAAAGCTGTTTTTCCTGCTGAGCCAAAGCTGTGAATCGCTCAAGCATTTCAGTAACCTTATCTGCCATAATTTTCTCCTTAATTCAGTTTGAAGCCTCCGCATTGCGAAAGCCATGTCAAAGTTGTTTGATGGAGGGAGAATAATCCAAACCAACTAAAAATGATTAATCTACCACTTATAACTATTATACAAATTATTTTTGATTCTGTCAAGTGCTTTTATAGATTTTGTACATATATTTTTTGAAAAAGCTGTAATTTTTTTCTAAAATGACAAAAAACACACTCCTACGCAATTGCG
>CAYZQU010000385.1:0-1799 GCA_964480645.1 uncultured Ruminococcus sp.
TTTGCAGAACTCCATGATTTCGCGGAAGGATGTACCGATCACAGCGTGGACATTTTTAGGTTCGCCTACCGCGTTTCCGTCAACGGTGAGCCGTCTTGCAACAAGCGGCATACCGGTCTTGATATATCTGTACAGAAAAGCGACAGTAGAAACGTTGAGCACAATAACTCCCGTATCGGCGGGGAGCTGTCCCTCCGGTACAACTCTTCCCGTTGAATTGTAGATTATCACCTTTTCCGCACCCTGGGGATACGAGGATGGCAGAGTTACTATTTCAATTGAATCGTCATTTTCGGTCGTTTTCTCAAAGCATTTTATAGCCTCGGGTTTATTCGCCTCGACAGCAAGCTTGCAGCTCTTGATGCCGAGCTGTTCTTTGACGAGCCTGATTCCGCCGATAACATCATCGGAACATTCTATCATTTCACGATAATCGGCTGTTATGTAGGGTTCGCATTCCGCAGCGTTGATAACGAGCGTATCTATGGGAGTTTTAGGGTTGAGCTTTATATGGGTAGGGAATCCCGCTCCTCCAAGACCGCACGAACCGCTTTCGCGTACAGCTTTGATAAAGCTGTCCTTATCCGTGATGACAGGCGGCTTTACGTCATCCGAGACCGTCTGGAGACCGTCTGTTTCAATCTCCACAGCCTTGCAGAGCGCGCCGCCGACGGTACGGTAATCGCTTACAGCCGTTACCTTGCCCGAAACGCTTGAGTGTACGGGAACACTGAACGGAGCGTCCGTATCGCCTATTTTCTGACCGACCTTTACCTCATCGCCGACCTTTACAAGCGGTTGACACGGCACTCCCATGTTCATCGACATAGGTATCTTCACCCTTGATGGCAGTGGGAAGTCCACCGTTACGCTGTTTTCTGTATTTTTACGGTGATTCAGTTTTATTCCGTTAAGTTTCCTCATATTTATCTCCTTATCTTAATAGCAAATTCAAAACCGCGCAAATGAAATCCGCAAAGCGGATTTCATTTGCACTCGCCTGCGCGTCACGTTTCACCGCTTCGCGGTGTCCCAACAGGCGCGTTTTGAATTTGCGTTTCATATTTATTCGCGGTTTTTATATATGCGCGGCAGGATAAGCTTAAAAACAGTTCCTGTGAATATTCCAGAAACAATGCCTGAGATAATAAGCACAGGCAGATATGAAAACGTTGCAATGCTCCCTGTGAAGACCGAAGCCGCAGCGAGCTGACCTATATTGTGGAATATCCCTCCAAGCACCGACATCAGAAGTATGCCCGTGCCGTTTTTTGATCTGCGTGAGGCGGCGAAAAAAGCTCCCATGATAATGACTGAAAGAACACCTCCGCTGACCGACATACAAAAAGCCGTTGCTCCTCTTGTGATAAAGACAAAGCAGCTTTTGAGTATAGCGGTCGTCATTGCCGAAGCAAAGCCGAATTTTACGAGAACGACCATAACGACTATACTCGATATGCCTGCCTTAACTCCGAGCGGGAGCGGTATGGGTATCATGCTTTCAAGGAACTGCAAAGCCGACGCAAGAGCGAGCATAAGTCCCATAACGGCGATATAACGTGATTTTTTCATGATCCCCCCGCTAACCTACCATAACGTCAACGCTTTCATCCGAGCCGACAACGGCAACCGTGATCTTGTTGGGAACGCAGATTATGCTCTGTCCCGACGAACCGATATAGCCTGTTTTTTCGCAGATCTTATCCGGGCAGGAGGCTTTGGTCAGGCGGATCTTTCCGTTTTTGACTTCAAATTCCGCGTCGATACCGTCAAAGCGGAACAAGCCGTCCTTGTCGAGG
>CAYZQU010000386.1:0-1794 GCA_964480645.1 uncultured Ruminococcus sp.
TTATTTCGCCTGTGATTGTTGTTTCCGAAATGCTGATTACATCACTCAGGCTTTTGCGTACCATAGACCACTTAACCTTAACATCGGGGGAGATGAATATTCCGAGAACGCCGCTTACAAGCCCGGAAAACGCCGCTCCTACCAACATAACAAGTCCCAATACGAAAAAAATCGCTGTAAGCAGGAACTTCCTTACCTTTTCGCTTGAAAGCACTCTCGCGGCTTCATAAATTATCTTGGGATCTACTGTCATTTTATTGCCCTCCATAAAAAAGGCACGGTTTTGAAAACCGTGCTTTAACTATCGTTCAATTGTTTCTTGCCCATCATCTTCCGGCGGAGCATTTGACGGATTGTTATTCAACTCTCCATATTGCATTATGTATTGAGACAGCCGCTGTTTTAATTCCCGATTTTCAGCATCCAGAGCGGAGTTCCTGTTTATCGTGTCAATAAAGGCTTGCTGAAAGGCTGCCATTGTATGAACAAGATTTTCCTGAGAGGTGTCTGCGGATTCGCGCCGTATCTGACTATCATGAAGAAATCCCGCAATCCCCGAGAGTTTTTCGTTATGTGAAGACAGCATTGTATAAATTTCCTTATGCTGCTCCGTCAGCGATTTTACTCTGTCAGTTACTCCTGTTTGTCCAACAATGGATTTAGTCATCTGTTCGTGCTGTGATGAAAGTGATAAGTCATTTTCTCCAACACCAATCTGTGAAGTGATGGATCTCTCATCAACGCCAAGAAGAGAGGTTATGGACTTTTCCCCTACACCCAGCTTCTTTGCCAGCGACTGTTCTCCGCTATCGAATCCCAAATGTTTGTCAATATCTTTGCAATGTTTATTTGTTGTTAAAATTGCAACTATTGCGCCAATTATCGAGGTAACGATTCCACCACCGGCAATAATAATTGCGTATACGAGATTATCCATCTGCATCACCTCCAAACAAATCAGGATATAAACGACAAAGAAATAAATCACACCCAGCCATTGCATTACCTTGTTCATTTACTGTCCCCCTACATTATAACACAATTCGACCTTATTGTCAAGCAACAATATGTTTAGCGTCCTCCACCTTTTCCGAACATAGCAAGACGCTCCTCGGACAAGACAAAGCGAACTTTAACCGCCTGAGCGCCGACCTTCATCAGGGCAACTCCTCGCTGCTGTGATGACAGTATTTCACTTTGAGCGTCGTTCAAGTCAAAAAGCGCGGTGGTTTCTTTAAGCGATTGCCCGTCCATCGGAAACAGCAGCTTGTATGTGGGTAAGTCGAGAACGGCTTGCCCGTAAAATTTTACTTCGGGAGCAAGGAAGTCGTTTGTGGATTGCGTTCCGACTACAATGCTGCCGTCATATTTTCTTGCTCGTTTCTCGGCGTTCTTCAGGAATTCAAGCGACTGCGGACAGCGCGGATCTATCATTGTCCAGCACTCATCGGCGACAAGCATTATTTTTTCATCCTTGCTGTGCGTGATTTGTTCCCAGCACCACGAAAGTACATTGAAGTACTGTGCCGCCAAAACCGTACCGCTCATCTGGATAAGAGATTTGGTATCGAGAACGATAAAGTTGTTTTTCGGACTTATCGTTGTATAACCGTTCCACAAGCCGTGATCAGCTCCGTTAGCGGCACTTTCGAGATATATTTTAAGCTCCTCGTAGTACTCCGCGTTCCTTTTGTCCGTATCAGCCATTCCGCAGACAAGGTCGTACAAATCGCTTATTGTAGGGTAATCCGTGTTCTTGAAATTTGTCACATCGGTATTCCAAGTTATTCCGAA
>CAYZQU010000387.1:0-1785 GCA_964480645.1 uncultured Ruminococcus sp.
TAATCGAAATAGAAAAATATTATGATTGGGAATCAATTTTTAGAGGTTCCCTATAATCAATTTCAAGCTTTAATGCGTCTTGAACCTCTGAAAGAACGTCCTTAACCTTGTCATAGGTATCCTTGATAGCGGTATCGTGAACCAACTTATAGGATTTCCCATTTCCTGCCACGGTGATTTTTTCCTTAAGCTCCGCCGTATCTGCAAGTTTAACATCGTTGAGATAAATGTCGTTCTCTGCAATACGGATAACGGAAACCCCGCCGCTGTCCTCTGACGTGGAAACCACCTCTGAATCACTCGGAGAGCTGTCCCCTGACCCGGAACCTCCGCCGCTTCCCGCGCCAAGCCCCAAGCCTTTCCACAAGCCCAACGCCGCAATCACGACTATCAGCACAATAATTAGAAACAGCAGACCCTTCCTGCGCTTCTTAGGCTTCTTTTCCTTTTTCCCGCGTTTCTCAGAATTTTCCATTTCCTGAATTTCAGTGGATTTCTTACCCATAATTTTGACCTCCTTAAATAACGTGTTATGCGATTTGATTAAGCCGATACCGCACATTTCCGTCATTCGCGCGTATTTCGGCTTCTTTAAGCGCCTCGTTCACCGCCGTGTAATCGTCCTGATATACCTTTTTAGCATCATAAGTAAACACGATATACACAACCGCCGAATCGGGATCTTGTTTTGCTTTGTCAATACAGTCAAATGTAAAAATTTTCAGGCGGTTCACTGCATCGGAAAGCTCGTCCGCGTTATGAATCTCAAACACCTCATCCGGAGAATTCGGGTCTCCCGTTCCAAACGTCAGACATCGCACGGTATTGTTGTAACGGTTCTCCAACTCAATATTAATCACTGTAACCACGCCGTTTATGAACTCGTATCCCTCCAGCTTGCCCTCGGCGATACGAATCCGCTCCAATAGTTCCTCGGTATTTCCCTCGTCTAATTTTGCCAAAGCCTCGTCAAGTTGGTCAGACAGACTCTCCGCCTTGCCGCTGTTGATTTCGTTCTCCCTTGTCGCGGATTCCAAAGCCGCTTGTGTTTCATTGGTAAGCTTGCTGTTTTCGGTCATCACCATAAAAATCATAATCATAATCACGTCCAACAGTGACGTAAGTTCGATTACAATGTCTCTTTTTCTTCGCATTTCTTGTCCCTCCGCTCTATATCGTGCTGATGGATAAGATAGTCCGCCTCCTCAAGAGCGCGCTCCAGACGCGAGGAAATCACCGCGTCAATCCCCTTGAAGATAATAGCCGCAATCAACCCCAAAAGCGTTGTAATCAGTGCTGAGGAGAAACTCGAAGATAAATCCGCAGTACCGATATTCATCAGCGACATAACCGTTCCGAGGATTCCCAGAAGCGGAAACACCGCAGTAAAGTTGGAATAGAACGAATACAACATAGAAGCGTCGCTTGAACGGTTACGGAGCATCTCACATTCCTCGGCAGTAACAGTAAGCTCGGCGGAAATACCATCACGGCGATTCACCCTTGGATAAACGATCTTTTCGAGGGCGATGATTCTCCACCGCGTCAGCCAGAACACGCCAAGATTCACGATAAACATTCCCGGAATGACAATCCAGGTGAAAATCCAGATTAAAACGTTCATATAAAAACTCCATAAGTTCAATTACCAATATGCCTTTATCCTTATTATATCATGTGTGGGAAACTTTGTCAACCCAAAATTCGACATAAATCGCAAAATGCTCCCCCCCTCGTTTCTATACGAAAAAATTTGTAAACCGCCACTATCTTTGCTTTGAAAGT
>CAYZQU010000388.1:0-1785 GCA_964480645.1 uncultured Ruminococcus sp.
GCGGAAACAAACTCCACCAACACTCGTTTTCCGTTACCCAAGTTTGTTTTTCCGTAATCCGCGTTAAGTGAATTTACATTTTTTACCACTCCGTTGAACCAGTTATCTCCCAGAAAAAAATTCAGAAATCCCGGACCGGCAACCTCAATTTTTTCAAAGCTTGTCCCGTCCAACACTGCGGATTCCTCAATCAACGCCGCCAACGCCCTCGGATTGGTCTTAAGAACTTTCGCGGAAACCAGCGCGACATTCGCGGAAAAATCTCCATGCGCACTGTCCTGTGGAATCGTAATCTGAAATACCGGCATCGGCTCGGCAGGGATTTTCTCCTCCCCAACAAGCCGACCAAGCGCATCCATTATGATATGTTTAATTTCGGTTTTTGCTTCCTTAACTGCGTTATAATACATTTCGCACCCCTATTTTACATCCTTAATCGTAATCCTGATATGATTCTCGGATACCAGCCCCGAATTCACATCGATCTCATACTTGAGATTTACCTCTCCACCGCTTCCGCCAAGATTGTTTTCCAGCACCGATGTGGAAACTCCCACCATACACTCGCCGAATTCCGCACCGTATTGGCAATAGTGACGGACTCCGCGTTCGAAAATCAAGCTGGTGAAGTTGCTTCCTGTGCGGGTCATCACGATCATCTTATCATCCACACGCAACTGAACGTGACAGCCGTCATAGCCCGTTGTTTCGGTCTCGTCATAGTCAATGAAGTATGACCCTTTGTGAAACCGATATTCTCCTCTTGTAAACAACTCCGCCTCTTCTTTTTCGCCGTACGCTCCGTTGCTTATTTTCAAGAAGATTGAACAGTTTTGCATCTTTTCAACTCCCATATTTTGTGGATTATAACCGAACATTTTAAACGCACGGTACAATGTCGGTATTATACCTCGCTGCTGCGCTCCAGTGCCAACTGAATCAGTCTGTCCAACAGCGCGGGATATGTAATTCCGATATTCTCCATCAGCTTAGGATACATACTTATATCCGTAAAGCCGGGAATCGTGTTGATTTCGTTCAGTATAATCCCGTCCTCGGTAACGAAGAAGTCCACTCTCGAAAATCCCCCGCAACCGCAGGCTATGTACGCCTTTGCCGCAATGTCGCGCAACTCACGGGTTTCCTCATCGGAAATCTTTGCCGGAATATCCAGAACCGATGTTCCGAGTTTGTATTTTGCGTCGTAATCGTAAAATTCCTCGGCTGGAGTAATCTGTCCGGGCATAGACGTTATAAGGCGCGTTCCGTTTCCCATAACGGCGCATTCAACCTCTTTACCAATGATTTCGCGTTCCACAACAACCTTGTTTCCGTGCGCAAACGCAATTTTTAAGCCGTTCTTAAGCGCATTACGGTCAGCGGCGCGTGATACGCCCACAGAGCTTCCGGCACAAGCAGGCTTCACATACACGGGATAGCCCAGTTCGGATTCAATCTTCTCGCACGCGGAATCCATATCGCCCAACATTTCACGTCGGAGTGTTATAAACTTCGCAGTGCGGATTCCTGCCGCTTCCAGTACTGTATGTGTTAATGACTTATCCATACAAACCGCCGACCCCATCATATCACACCCAACACATGGCAATCCCGCGAGTTGGCACAATCCCTGAATTGACCCATCCTCGCCATTAATACCGTGCAGCACGGGGAATACTGCGTCCACACGACGAAGTAACACCTCATTATCGGAAATCACCACGATTCCCTTGTGAATAGCATCAGGGCTTATAACGGCGGTACAGCAGTCGGGATTATTCTCCC
>CAYZQU010000389.1:0-1779 GCA_964480645.1 uncultured Ruminococcus sp.
AAGACCCTCAAGATTTACGCTGAAAAGGACGCTAAGGATTGCCCGTGGGGACAGCTCGGCGTTGACGTTGTTCTCGAGTGTACCGGTTTCTACTGCTCCAAGGAGAAGAGCCAGGCTCACATCGACGCAGGCGCAAAGAAGGTAGTTATTTCCGCTCCTGCGGGCAAGGATCTTAAGACCATCGTTTATTCTGTAAACGAGAAGACCCTCACCAAGGACGACCAGATCATCTCTGCGGCTTCCTGCACCACAAATTGCCTTGCTCCTATGGCTAAGGCACTGAACGATTACGCTCCTATTCAGAGCGGCATTATGAGCACCATTCACGCTTACACCGGCGACCAGATGATTCTGGACGGTCCGCACAGAAAGGGCGACCTCAGACGTGCAAGAGCGGGCGCTGCTAACATCGTTCCGAACTCCACCGGTGCGGCTAAGGCTATCGGTCTTGTAATCCCCGAGCTGAACGGCAAGCTTATCGGTTCGGCTCAGCGTGTTCCTGTTCCTACCGGTTCGACAACTCTGTTGTTTGCTGTTGTTAAGGGCAAGGACGTTACCGTTGAGGGCGTAAACGCGGCTATGAAGGCTGCCGCTTCCGAGAGCTTCGGCTACAACGAGGATCCGATTGTTTCCTCCGATGTTATCGGTATGAGATACGGTTCGCTGTTTGACGCTACTCAGACAATGGTATCTCCGATTGGTGATGACCTGTACGAGGTTGAGGTTGTTTCTTGGTATGACAACGAGAACTCCTACACTTCTCAGATGGTTAGAACCATCAAGTACTTCGCGGAGCTTTAATCCCCGAATAAATGAAATGAACCGCGGTAACGAGTGTTGCCGCGGTTTTTATTTTATCGTTTTCAGGAAAGACGCGAGGGATTTCTGCTGTTTTTCGGAGAAGCGCCGAATCTCGAAATACAGCTGCGGGTCGATGCCGATTTCGGCGGCGGAAATTGTCTCGGGAGAGCGACCGTTTGGGGGAGTTCCCAAATCGTCCGTCAGTCCCGAAAGGTAGTCCAAACTAACCTTGTAGAATTTGGCAAAGAAAATCGCCGTATCCAGTGGCATAACGCGCTCGCCGCTTTCGTACCGCTCGTAGCTCTTCTGGCATATATAAGCGGCTTTTGCACACACGTTTTGCGTAAGCAAATGTGATTCCCGGAGTTCCTTTAATCTGTTCATAAACACACCTCTAAAAATATTTTAACAAAATAGACCAAACGGTCTTGACAAATCGAAACGTTTGGTGTATAATATATTATAGACCGTATGGTCTACATATATTATGCCCCAAATGGGCAAGAAAGTGAAGGTAAATTATGAACAAATTTAGAAAAATCAGCGCGGCGGCTTTGGCGGCGGCACTGATGGCAGGAACAGCAGTAACGGCAAACGCTGAGCAGTCACAGGCGAAGCTGTTGACGGCAAACCCGTTTAATTTGAATGATTCCGGTTATGGCGGAGGCGGATATTTCAATACAAACGATGGCTTTTTCAAAATTGGTGAGGAAGAGCTTGAAAAATGGCGTGAAACCGGCAAACTTGAACCCGTCAAAATTGAATGTGACATTGATGTAGCGGGTTTGAGCAATTGGTCGGGTAGTTTTGTGGATGAGGGTAGCTATGCCCAATTTGTCAAAAGGGATTCCGACGGCAATGTAACCGAGCGTTATATTCTTCACCTTGACAAGGCGAACGACAAAATCGAAACGGCATACACCCTTGGTGCGGATTGGTGCATCACCAGACCCGATGGATATACTTTTGGTTTAACCA
>CAYZQU010000390.1:0-1761 GCA_964480645.1 uncultured Ruminococcus sp.
CATAATCTGACGATTTTTTCAACACTTTTTTATGAATTTTTAGAGGTTACCTTAATTTTATCACATTTTTTCGGATTTGTCAAGCAAATTTCATCGGGGATTTTTAGACAATAATTTTGAACCAAATTCCAATTTAATGCGCAAAATATTCAAAATTTAAAGTAAAGACCTACTTCCGAAGGAGACTTACAGCATAATTAAGAGCGTCCTGACCGGGAGCGCGTATGTCAAGAAACTCGAACTTCTCCTCAGTAATTGTGGACGGAATATTCCGACAAAGTAAGTTGATATAGACCAGATATACCTTGCACATTGTCGAGGCGGCGTTCGCGCGGGCTACTATGTCATCGCTCAGCTCGGGAGTGATAAGCACGAGAGCCGAAAGGCCGCACAAATCCATATTGTCGATTCGTGAGACAAAATCCTGTGGATTTATGTTCACGGGGATTACCGACATCAACTCGTAAAACTGACCAAACTCGCCCGAATCCGACACCTTACAGATGTTTTCGCCTTCATAATCCACATAAGAGCAGATGTTCTTCTCCAACAGCGCCGATGCAAACGCTATGGCTGTTTCAATCACGGTATCGGTGCGCATAAGAATATCTCCCTCACCGCGCCAACCGCACAGAATCGCGGCGCGCTGTTCGGTAAGGCTGTCATACTGCTTTATCATAATGTCATCGACTTTTGCCGTAAGCTTCCAATGCACCATCTGATACAAGTCCCCATCACGGTATTCGCGGACATGGGAAAAATCATCGCGCTCGGCGGTGATAATGTTATGTGTAAGACTCTGATCTCCGTGAGTGGGCTTGATAATATCTTCCAACTCCAATCGGCGCGGCAGAAATACGGCGGAAATCTCAATGTTCTTTTTACGGGAGATTCGGATAATCCGCAGTGGGTCATAGACACAAATCTTCCGTATCTGACAGGAATAACTTCCACGGTAAATATGGCGGCAATTAACGGAGAGCTTAGCCGAACCGAGTGGCGAAAGAGTCGCGAAAATCCGCTTTTCCACAAATAATCCCGAATCGCTGTCGGGCAGCATACACTGAATCTCCGCGGGAACACAAGGAAAAATCGAGCCGTTTTTAACATTCAGAAACATCTCAAACAACGTATCTTTTTCGGAAACAACACGTTTGTCATTGAATTCCACTTGGAACAAAAACGCCTGAATCAACGTGCAAATTGTGCCCACAACAGGATATGCCGCCACCGTAATCAAAAGCACAGACGAAACCTTACTGGTGTACACCATTGAAAATCCAAGGAACGCCAATACCGCAAGCGCGTAAAAAATACGATTTTTAACCATAATCAGCTCCGTGTGATTGGCGGTGTTACAGAGGACACCACGTCCTCAAGAACACTGCGGACGGTTCTTTTGCTGAGCCGCGTTTCCTGACGGAGCGTGATTCGATGCTCAAATACGGGAATCAACAGTCTGACTATATCCTCCGGGGTAACATAATCACGACCGCGAAGGTAGGCAAATGCGCGCGAGGCCTGCATAATCGCAATAGAAGCACGCGGAGAAACGCCCAGCGTAACGGCAGGGTGATTTCGTGTAGCGGCGGCAAGCTCGGCTATGTAGCGGCAAAGACTTTCGGCGAAGTTTATCTCCTTGATGTCCTCCATACACTCGCGGAGCTGTTCAACGGTCATTACATTGTCAACGGAATTCACCGGGTTGTCCGTAAGCCTGTCCATCATAATACGCGTTTCTTCGGCAATAGTGGGATAACC
>CAYZQU010000391.1:0-1751 GCA_964480645.1 uncultured Ruminococcus sp.
TAGAATTTTCAGCCAACAAAGCATCGTATTCTTCGCGCGAGATACTGGAGCACCCCGTTACAAGTGTCAAGCATAGGCACATAATTAAAGCAAACAATTTCTTCATAAGAAACCCTCCTAATGTTTTCTTCTATTATACACCAAATTTTTCTATTTGTCAACCCTGAAGTCGACTCTCAAACTCAGCTATTTTTGCGAGGTCGCCATCGGACATTTGAGGCTTTATGCGGTATTTTGTTTGGAGTTCCGCGTAATTTTTCCGCTGTTCGTCGCTGAGCTTGGATAAATCCGTGCCGCGAATCCCGATAATATCCGACAAAGAACAGCCGCCCAAATCGTCCAGCATAGCCAAAAACGCGAACCAGTGAAGGCGTTCGCGCGTAAGGTCTATCCCGTAGCGTGCCCGAAACGCGGAGTATAAAAGTCGGTTGTCCTGTTCAAAATCAAAGGTCGGCGGCTTGCCGTCGGGAATGTATTCCTCACTTGGCTTGCCGCACCTCATAAACCACTGCAAACCGCTTTCGGCAATTTTGGAATCCGCCGGGATACCGTTCCCGTACAGCAGCCGCAGAGCCGTCAACATTTTTTCCGGGTCAGCCAGATTTACATCATTGAAAGCCTCGGAAATCTGTATCCCTATGCGGAAATCCGTCCGTATCAGATACCCCTCATACTCATCGGGAAATCCGTCTAAAATCACGTTAAGCACTGTCGCCTCTCCTTTTCGCGCTGTATTTGTCCATTTTCTGCTGGCGGCGTTTAAGTTCCTCCTCAAAATACGGACGCAGCGCGTCAAAAAATTGCAGATGCATTTCCAGCGACGGCAAAATGTCGCCGTAAACCTTTCGGCACGTACCCTCACCGAAAACTTCGTCTATCGCGTCGCGGAAGTAAATATTCAGCTCACGTTCCGCCGCGACAAACTCATCCGAACACTCTGCGGCGGTTTTCCCCTTAAGCGATTCCGAGAATCTTTTGGAAAATTTCACGCGGTCGGTTTCCAGCTTCTTCAGCATTCCGTAAAATCTGTACGGGAGATTGAGGTCGTCAAAATCCAGCACGATACACTCACCGTTATCGTTGACTTCAATCCGCCTTATATTGCGCTGTATGCGTATCTTATCCATAAAATCACTCCTTAATAAAAACGTTCTCCCGCCTCGCGGCGGGAAAACATAAGAATTTATTACTCACTGTCATTCGCGGTAAATGTTACCGTGCCATTTGTAATGGTCGCTTTTCCGAGTATCGGGTCGCCACGATAATTGTATGTGTACGCGATTGTCAGCGGGTCTGATGCCGGACCGCCGAAGCTGTCAATCTGGATAGAGATGTTTTGCAGCTCGGCGGGGTAAGAGCCGTCACTCTGCTCGTCAAAAACGTCAACGTTCAGGATCTGCCCGTAAGCGTCAGACAAAATCTTTCTCTTGCGGCGAATATCATTGATGTACTCGTATGTCGGGTCGGTTTTGGACACCGATTTCGACACCGCGATAGACGGCTGATAGCCCGTAATATCCGTCTCCGCGGTATCCTGAGTCACGTCCTGTGTTGTGGTGGTCTGCGGATTCATCTGCGCGGTCATATCCGACGCGAATTTACCTTCACGCACCCAAGTCGGCGATTCTACCGTTCCCGTGTTCAAGAACGTATAAAATTGACTTCGTTTTACTTTATTCTCCGATGTTGCTGCCATAATTAGAGCCTGTTCACATTAAAATTGCATCTAAAATCATAGCAAAAGAAATAAC
>CAYZQU010000392.1:0-1746 GCA_964480645.1 uncultured Ruminococcus sp.
ATACGGAAACGGGAAGCTGTGTTTCGGCGTACTTATCGGGGGAAACTCCCGCGTTAATCAGAACGCGCCGATACAAGGTTTCTTGTGTAAGTTCTCCAAGCATATCCACGGCGCCAGTATCGCACGACTCAGAGTAATAGCTTGTTACCGCGTATCCCGTGAATTTGCCGTCCGTATCCTTTTGGGGAGCGGCTTGAATCGCCACGCTTTTATCCTCAGAGGTTTTCAGCGTTTCCACCATATCCTTGAGGGATTTGTCGGTTTCGGTAATGTGCGGAATCGATTCGCGGTCGGAATCGTCCAGAATCCCTGTTTCGTCATAAATGTAAACGGCGGTTAAATCGTTAAGCGGATCATCTGCATCGGGCGTATCGGAGATACTTGAATCATCGCCCGAGAGCCACACTGGAAGCATATTTGTCAATGTGCAGATAGCGGCGACAATCACACACATTATAATAGTACCGATAATGAAGCCCTTGGTTTTAATGTACTGAATAATTGTGAATGAAAAGATTTTCTGCCAGCCCTTAGTTCTCATTGGAATCACCTACTTTCTCTATGAAAATTTCGTTGAGCGTCGGCTCACGAAGCTCGTATTTGATAAGCGGAACTCCGCTTTCAATAATCATTTTAAGAAGCTTGTGTGCCTGTTGTTCACTTTGCACATTAAAGCTGGTGCCGTTCGGTGTTTCCTCGGTGATTGCAAGTTCACACCGGTTCGCCATTTCGCGAATATCGCCCTCGGCTTTTACGGTAAGTTTTACACGTCCATATCCCTTTTTTATCTCGTTCAGATTGCCCTGAAGAACGGTTTTGCCCTTGTTGAGGATTACGATTCCTTGGCAGAACTCCTCGATTGTGGACATTTGATGTGAGGACATTATAATGTATTTCTTTTTCTTGATTTCCTCACGGATCACTGTTTTAAACAGCTCGGCGTTTACGGGGTCAAGACCCGAGAGCGGCTCATCGAGAATAATAAGTTCGGGATTGGGGGCGAGAGCCGCGATAAGCTGAATCTTCTGCTGATTGCCCTTGGAGAGCTGTTCGGCGCGTTTCATACGGTGTTCGTTTACACCAAGGCGGTCAAACCAGTAGTCCAACTGTTTAATCGCGTCCGGGCGATGCATTCCCTTAAGTGTGCAGAAGTAGACAAGCTGGTCGAAGACTTTGTATTTGGGGTAAAGTCCGCGTTCCTCAGCGAGGTAGCCTATGGGTTTATCGGCGGCAAGAAACGACTTTCCGTCCCATAGAACCTCTCCCGAATCGCATGCCAGCATTCCGAGAATGATACGGATCGAGGTGGTTTTTCCCGCGCCGTTCGTACCCAACAGCGCGAACACTCCCGGTTCGTCAAGCGTGAAGCTCAGGTTGTCCACTGCTGTATAATTACCGTAGTTTTTGACAATATTTCTTACAGATAATCCCAATTTGGATTCCTCCTGACTGTTAATAGTGTTTATGTAGCGTATATACAGTATATCACAGATTATTTGATTTGTCAAGGGGGTAAATGAAAAAAATATGGAAAAAATTTTGGAAAAAGTACTTGACAAGCGTGGATTAATGTGGTATAATATAAAAATGTATCAGTGGGGTAGGGGTTATTGCGCCCAAAAATTCAAAACGCAAGCGGCGCGGGGCAACGCATAGTGGTGCTTCGTATCGTAACCAATGCAAATTCAAAACGCCAGAGGCGCGGGGCAATGTGCAACAAATTTCCGTTCCGTAGCCAATTCAAAT
>CAYZQU010000393.1:0-1744 GCA_964480645.1 uncultured Ruminococcus sp.
CATAATCTGACGATTTTTTCAACACTTTTTTATGAATTTTTAGAGGTTACCATAAGAAAAAACTAAACAGGATACTAAAATAAATAGTAATGGAAAAAAGATGAATATCATGTATGTTCCCAGGTGTTCACGTATTGATAGTGTATTTAGCAGTTTGTTTGTAGTTTCTGTAATTATTGTCACGATTACATTATACCTACTTTTTCACCGGATAATTCAGTGTTTGTACCCTTTGATGGTATCTCGCGATTCGGTTCACCAGTAACAATACCCCACATACCCCAATCAGCATCGTACTTATATGTTACCCCATTCTCCACTTTGGTGTCGCCGTCTTTCGGTCCGCTGCTGGGTTTGGTTGGTTTAGTCGGGGTTACGGGAGGAGTTTCCGGTTTAACAGGCTCGGGCTTGGATTCGGGCTTGCTTTCAGGCTCGGGCTCTGGTTTTGACTCGGTTTGGGGCTTCGGAACAGGCTGAGGTGCTGCCGACGGTTCAAGTACATTTTCGGGGGGCGGAGCGGGTTTTTCGTGTGAGCTGCTTGAGGTGTCGTTATTTTCGGAAGTGCTTGTGCTGTCCGAAACAACGGAGCTGTCAGTATCCTCGTTTGAGCTGCCGGAATCGGTTTTGTAAATCGTGGGGTCTGCGACGCTTGATGTTTCCTCGGAGGTGCTTGTGTCCGAGCTTGTGAGTTGAGCCAACGACTCGTTGATAATATCGGCTTGGCTCTTGGTGTTCATCATCGTTATCGTTATTGCCGCCGCTGCCGCCAGAACAGCCGCGCCGCTCGCGATTAAAATGTTGCGTTTTGTTGTTGTCATAATTAATTCCTCCTTAAGTGTCTGACTAGGCGTATACTTATCCTAGTATAATCATATCACAAAATAAAGCGAATGTCAATAGTTTCCTTGAAAAATAATTCACAATATTGAGCCTCGCAATCTGTGCAATTTGCCGAAAGGGATTTCTTTTTCACCCCCGTGGAATAAATGAGGTGGTGCACGATGCACCACCTCGCGGTTTCTATCTGTTCATATCCCAATCGTCGCTATCCTCGTTTGTATCAGCCTCCTGCGGGGATTGTGGGTTTTGCAGAAGCCGAACAGCCTCTTCAATCTTTTCCCTGTTAACGCCTAAACTTAAAAGCGCATTGGCTAAATCATCAACGCCCTCGGCTATACCCTCGGCTTTGCCCTTAGCCATGCCCTCGGCTCTGCCCTCGGCTATACCCTCGGCTCTGCCCTCAGCTTTGCCCTTAGCTATGCCCTCGGCTATACCCTTAGCCATGCCCCTCAATTCCGCAGTTTGTTCCAAAGCTTTTTGATCCAGTTTCTGCTTTAGCTCGGCATCCATTAAAAGCCGCATTTCCTGATCCGCACTCAGTCTTTTAACGGAAAAGACCGCTTGCTTTATCATATTATCGTTTGTAGCATCAGTTAACATATCCAAATCCTCCTCTCTTTTAGCCGCAAGCAGTTTAGCCCACAATATCCGCTTATCCATGCCGGGCTTTACAGCCAAATCACGAATTCGAGGAATCTCCACGACGCCTATTTCAAGCGCGTCCGAGAAGACCACGCCCTTTTCGTCACGCATCTTGAATGTGTGACAAAATTCGTTGCTCTTGTCGTATTCGGGCATTGTGTAGTCGAGAATGAGCAGCGACTTGCAGTTGTGCATTTTGCTGTAATCTCCTCCCTCGCCGATTTGGTCGGAGAACATCTTTGACAGATACAACGCGAATCGG
>CAYZQU010000394.1:0-1724 GCA_964480645.1 uncultured Ruminococcus sp.
AATTCGCAAAAATCGGAGCGTATTTTGACACGAAATCCAAGGCGGCGGATACATACTCCGAAATTGATTACGCTCCGACTACCATCTCCGAGGTGGTGTATAAAACGTTGGAAAACGTTAAAATCAAGGGCGGATTTGCGTTTGTGACGGGCGACGCGGGGATAGGTAAAACCAAGGCACTCCGCAAATACGTCGCAGACAATCCGCTGAACAGCGTTATGATTACCATTAATCCCTGCACAAAATCCACAAAATCAATACTTAAGATGCTGGCGATGGAAATGGGCTTGCCGATCTCCCAGAGCCGAGATGACCTGTGGATCCTTCGCGGTCGTGTTGCTTTGGAACGCAGTCGATATTATTTCCAATATTTTGTGATTCCTGAAAAACAACTGAATTTGTGCAACATTCACAAAAAACCAAAAAATTTTCAACAATACGCGATTTCACTGCCTATTTTTTAACGCAAGTGCTACACGTCTTTAGTATTTGGCTTAATAAAGCCATTTTCATAACAGTTTAGCCGCCGTTCTCTTCTTTTCCGGCGGCTTTTCTTTTGTATTTTGCTTGTCAATTTTTTGTATTTTGCGTGGCAGACAACAGTTTTCAACAGGCACAAATCTGAAATAGGTTTGCGCCTTTATTGTATTTCATTTTGTATAAATAAAAATAAAAAAATAACTTATAACCGTATAGCGAAAACGTAAAAATTTCAATTATATTGTAATGGGATTTGGGATTCTTAAAGGACTTATCCCTTAAGCGGGGGACCGGGGGCAGCGCCCCCACATTGAATTGGACATTCACAGCCTAGGAAAATCCGCATATAGTGATTGTGAAAGGAGCGATTGCTATGTGTGGAATTGCCGGGGAAATAAATTTCAAAAACGCGATTAAACGTGAAATAATTTCAGAAATGAGCCGCGCGCTTACTCCTCGCGGACCTGACGCGGACGGGCTTTACGAGGGGGATTGCGCGGCATTGGCGCATAGGCGGCTGATTGTCATTGACCCCGAAAACGGGAAACAGCCGATGCGCTTCGGAAAATTCGTGCTTGTGTATAACGGTGAACTTTACAACACGGAAGAATTGCGCACCGACCTTATTAAAAAGGGCTACGAGTTTGACGGGCACTCGGATACCGAGGTGGTTCTGAAGTCTTTTGCGGAGTACGGAGAGCGCTGTGTGGAGCTGTTTAACGGTATTTTCGCGTTCGCCGTTTGGGACGAGCGGGAGCGCAGACTGTTTTTCGCGCGTGACCGAATCGGCGTGAAGCCGCTGTTTTATGCGGAAATGGACGGCGGATTGGTGTTCGCTAGTGAGATTAAGTCGTTGCTTAAGCACCCGGAAGTCCAACCGATTCTGACTGAGGAGGGCGCGGCGGAGATAATGCTCATAGGTCCGGCGCGGATACGCGGAAGCGGCGTTTTCAGGGACATCAAGGACTTGCCCGCAGCGCACTTTGGTTATTTTGACGAAAACGGTCTGAGAATCAAGGAATACTGGAAGGTATTGGCAAAGCCACATTCCGAGAGCTTTGAGGAGACCGCCGCTCATACCCGCGAACTGTTATTTGACGCGATTCGCAGACAACTCGTCAGTGATGTTCCGCTGTGTACGTTTTTGTCCGGGGGGTTGGACAGCTCGATTATTTCCGCAGTTGCGGCGGAGGAATTCCGCAAAAAGGGCGAGATATTGCACACCTATTCCATTGATTATCGTC
>CAYZQU010000395.1:0-1724 GCA_964480645.1 uncultured Ruminococcus sp.
ATATTGGGCGCGGTAATCGGAACGTTCGGCGCGATGTGGATTGACAACACACTGCTGAGAAAGCTGTTTGCGGTGTTTCTGCTGATATTCGGGCTTAAGGAGTTGTTCTCGCGCCGTAAATCAACGAATACCAAAATCGTGTCACGGAAATCAAAAAACCAGTTGAACCAACAGCATATAACAAACCGTTCCGCCGCCGATAGACAGCAGCATTTGTCTTTTCCACAGATGAAGCACAATAACAACCGCAATTGAAATCAGTTCGGGTATTCCGTGACTTCCGCTCAGAATGTTCACGTCTTTAAGGCAGTAAATCACTAGCATACCGAATATCGCCGCCGGAAGAACCTTTCCGACATATTGGACGTATTTTGGCGTTGGCTTACCGGCGGGGAAAACCAGAAAAGGCAAAAACCGAGTCAGCATTGTTGTGACAGTTACTACGGTAATCGTGATGATTTGTTCCGTAAACGTCATTTGATTCCACCGTCCTTTTCAAGCGGTTTTCTGATTAAAGTCAGCACAATCAGAATAGAGAGCATTGAGGGAATCATAAAATTATCCGCGCCGAACGCAATCAGACAAATTGCCGAGAGCGCCAATCCCAGAATCGCGGAGGTGTGTTTTTTGTCTTTAAGCCACTGTTCCAGAAAAATTACGACAAACATCGCTGTCATAACAAATTCCAATCCCTCTGTGTTGAAGTGAATCAACAAGCCGAACAGTCCGCCCAGTGTAGACCCCGATACCCAGTAGAATTGGTTCAGCGCGGTAACAAAGAACATAAACCACCCTTTGTCCACGTCCTCGGGAATATCCGCCGTGTAGTTTATGGAAAAGCTCTCGTCACATAATCCGTAAATCAGATAGATTTTCTTGATTCCCGTGCCCTTGTACTTGTCCAACATGGATATTCCGTAGAACAAATGCCGCGCGTTTATCATAAGCGTCGCGGCGAACGCTTGAAGCGGATTGAACGCGCCAAGCAACATATTGACCGTGACGAACTCCATTGAACCTGCGAAAATCGTCATACTCATAATCATCGGATACCAGAAGCTGAAACCCGAAACATTCATATAAATTCCGTATGTAAGCCCCAGAAACCAGAATCCCGCGAATATTGGTATCGTGTACGGAAAAGCCGCCTTAAATGCCCGTGTTTTTTTGTCTTTCATCATTTTCCTCCACCTTGGATTTTTGAAATTGCCTTAATACGCTCAATAATTTTCTCAGCCCAATCGGGGTCGTCCGCTTCGACAATCATAATCCGAAACCCATAAGTGTTGCCATTCTGCTTGACGGAGGTGTCATCGTCAATGTGTAAATCAATTTTGTACTTTGACGGGTATTTTGACGGCATAGGTTCGCGTTTCCCGTTCTGAACTTCATCGGCGTGACGATTACCGTTTATAACACCGTCAAGAGTGATTCCGTAGCACCGGAAAAGCCTTCGAATATATCGCTCCGAGCGGAACGATGTGGTGTAAATCCATACTTCAATGTCGTTTTCATGCAGCTTGCCGAACAAATCAACTGTTCCCAACCTCAGTCGCTCCTTATAGAGATTATTCAGCGGGAATCGTGGCGGCGTTTCCACTGCAAACTTCTCAGGGGCGACAAACAAAGTGTCGTCCAAATCAAACGAAACGCGCACTATAGCTCCTTCATAAAGATAATTTCAAGCGGCTCTTCCGGCAAAATCAATGAGCCGCAGTCACGAT
>CAYZQU010000396.1:0-1721 GCA_964480645.1 uncultured Ruminococcus sp.
CGGGGATAGCAGACGTTCTATCGCGTCCGTCAGCATAATCGGAGAGGTGGTGTATGTCAGAAGCGACATTCCGACAATCAGTGCCAGAATCCTCACCAACATAAACAACGAGGTTCGGATTCCCTCCGGGTAAATCGAAATTATCCACCACGAAAACAGCGGCGTTTCACCCTTTATGAACAGCAGATTCAATATAGCCGTGAAAAGCATAAGCGGCATAATCGGCTTTACGCTTTTGAGAATCATTATAAGGTTAATCCGCGAAATCAGGTAGCAGATAACCATAAACAACAGCCCCATAACCAGTCCCGTAAAGCTCTGCGCTGTGAACAGAATCACGAGGTACAGAATATCTAGCAGTAGTTTCACACGGCTGTCCATCTTGTGAATCGGGGAGCTTCCCGGAAAATACTGCCCGATTGTAATATCCTTAATCATTACTTCAACCCTTTACATCAATGTCAAAATTCGCCGCGCCGCGCGGTCTGTGGTATAAATATCGTTTCCGATGTTGATTCCCAATTCCGCCAGTCTATGTGACAACCGTGTTATCTGCGGAACGTCCAATCCAATAGATACCAATTCATCGGTACGCTCAAATACTTTATCAGTTTGATCATAACAGAACAGCTTGCCTTTGTTCATTACCAATACCTTTTCAGCGAATTTTACAATATCTTCCATCGAGTGTGATACCAACAGAACTGTCTTGCCGGATTTCTCGTGATACTGTTTAATCATTCCCAGAATTTTGTCGCGACCTTTGGGATCAAGACCTGCGGCGGGTTCATCCAGAATCAAAACCTCGGGGTTCATCGCGAGAACGCCTGCCAGAGCCACTCTGCGCTGTTGCCCACCCGAAAGCTCAAATGGAGATTTTTCCAACAGGTGGATAATTCCCATACTTTCGGCGGCGTTTTTGACGCTCTCGGCAATTTCATCTTCCGAAAGTCCCATATTTTTCGGTCCGAACGCAATATCCTTTGCAACCGTTTCTTCAAACAACTGATGTTCGGAATACTGGAAAACTATTCCCACCTTAAACCGCACATCGCGTATATTCACGTTCTTGTCCCAGATGTTGCGTCCATCAATCAGGACAGTACCCGACGTTGGCTTGATAAGCCCGTTAAAGTGTTGAATCAGCGTGGATTTGCCGCTTCCGGTGTGCCCTATAATCCCGACAAACTCACCTTTTGCGATTGTCAGGTTCACATTGTCCACCGCTGTCTTCTCAAACGGCGTTCCAACGCTGTATTTATAGGTAAGATCTTCCAATTTTGCAATTTCAGAGGAATTCTTGGTATCACTGACTTTAACCGACTCTTTTACCATATCTGCAGTTTTCTTTTTTAATGGTAACTTGGCTATCGCCTCGGAACACTCGTCCTCGAAAATTATTTCCTTGGAAATTTTCACACCCTTTTCGCGGAGCATACAACAAAGCTCTGTTACCTGTGGAACGTCCAGTCCCACTTTTCTCAGCTCGTCCGCGCGCGCGAAAATTTTCCTCGGAACATCGTCCATCAGAATGCTTCCATTATCCATAACCACTACACGGTCTGCCTGAGCCGCCTCATCCATATAGTGGGTAATAAGAATCACGGTGATTCCCTGCTCGTGATTAAGCCGCTTTATCGTTTTCATAACCTCGCGTCTTCCCTTTGGGTCGAGCATTGCGGTAGGCTCGTCCATAACGATACAGCGCGGCTGCATGGCGA
>CAYZQU010000397.1:0-222 GCA_964480645.1 uncultured Ruminococcus sp.
CACGGTAACGGTGAATATCGCAGGATTGCCCGCAATCAGCGTACCGTGCGGAAAAGTGAACAATATGCCCGTGGGATTGCAGTTTATCGGGCGGAAGTTCTCAGAGCAAACCCTCCTTAACGCGGCTCTTGCTGTTGAAAAACTGAACAGCGAGGTGAGTCCTGTCAATGTTTGAGATACGAAAAGTCAAATCCGATGAGGTTGATGAGGCATTAGGACTTG
>CAYZQU010000397.1:232-1711 GCA_964480645.1 uncultured Ruminococcus sp.
CCCTATGTACGCCGCTTTCGATAACGGGAAAATCATCGGACTTATCGGAATGAGGGAAAACAAGACACATATCAACCTTGCGTTCGTTAAAAAGGAATATCATCGCAAGGGCGTTGCAACCGAGATTTTTCGATATTTGCTTTCCGATTTGCGTAAGGAAAATCCCGAACTGTCTGAGACAACGCTTAATTCCTCGCCTTACGGACTGCCGTTTTATCTGCATCTGGGATTTATTCCGCAGTCTGAGGAGCTTGAAAAAGATGGAATAAGATATACTCCGATGAAGCTCCTCGTAAAATAAAAAACGTTATATCCTTACAGAAAGGCGCGTTCAATACGAATCAGCCTTAATTGGAAATTGAAAAAGGAGACAATAATGGAATATGAAACGATTGTCGGTCTTGAGGTTCACGCGGAGCTGAATACCAAGACCAAGATATACTGTAATTGTAAAAACGCGTTTGGACTTGAAGTCAACACGCAAATCTGTCCAATTTGCACCGGTATGCCCGGAACGCTCCCGACGCTGAACGAAAAGGTTGTCGAGTACGCGGTTAAGATGGGGCACGCGACCAACTGCTCTATAAATAACGTCTGCAAGCAGGACAGAAAAAACTATTTCTATCCTGATTTGCCTAAGGCATATCAGATTTCACAGGCGGATATTCCGCTTTGCGAACACGGATATGTGGACATTATGATGAATGGCGAGGAAAAGCGAATCGGAATCACGCGTATCCACATTGAGGAGGACGCGGGAAAAATGCTCCACAACGACGCTTTTCAAGGCTCGTTGGTGGACTTCAACCGTTGCGGAGTGCCGCTTATCGAGATAGTTTCCGAGCCGGATATGCGTTCTTCCGCCGAGGCAAAGGCATATCTTGACACGCTGAAATCCATTCTCCAGTACATCGACATTTCGGACTGTAAGATGGAACAAGGTTCGATTCGCTGTGATGTCAATGTTTCCGTTCGCCCGAAAGGCTCAACGGAATTCGGCAAGCGCGTTGAGATGAAAAACGTGAACAGCTTTTCGGGAGCAATGCGCGCTATTGATTATGAATCCAATCGTCAGATTGAAGCTCTGGAGCGTGGTGAGGAGATTAATCAGGAAACCCGCCGTTGGGACGACGCCAAGGGGCAGAATTTCGTTCTCCGTTCCAAAGAGGACGCACAGGACTACCGTTATTTCCCCGAGCCTGATTTGGGAACGATTTATGTTCCGCTTGAAAAGGTCGAGGAACTGAAAAAGCAGATTCCAGAGCTTCCGAACGCGAAAATCAAGCGTTATGTCAAGGAGCTTGGACTTTCGCAGACTGACGCGGAACTTATCGCGGAGAATCTTCCGAGATGTAAGCTGTTTGACGAGTGCATTTCAATCGGAGGAGTTTCGGCTAAAAACGTGTCCAATTGGGTTTTGGCAGATGTTTCCAAATATATGAATGAAACGGGCAAGGACATTTCCGAAACCGAACTCAC
>CAYZQU010000398.1:0-1701 GCA_964480645.1 uncultured Ruminococcus sp.
GGAGCTTTATGTAACAGTAAGAGACGGACAATTGATGGTTGAGCCTTATTTCTACACAGATTGCGGCTGTGTAATCGAAGCTTCCGCCGAAATCGTTGACAAATTGTTCTCCGGCGCTCTGGCATTCGATAAGGCGCTCTCCGATGGAACCGCTAAGGTTCAGCGCGGCGATGTCGCAAAGTTTAAGGCGCTTGAATGCTTGGTTCCCGCAAAGAAGACCAAGGCGACTTCCAAGACTTCCGCTAAGCCCGCAAGCAAAGCTCCCGCAGAGGAGACCGCAAAGACCGCTGTTAAGGAAGAAGTAAAAGCTCCCGCTAAGGAGGAGGTTAAACCTGCTGTTGCCGCTGTCGCTGAAAATCCCGCTGCAACTCCCGCTAAACCTGCTGTTGCTCCTGCTAAGCCCGCCGCTTCCTCAAAGCCCAACAACAAGAAAAAGAAAAAATAATAAGACATAATTTTCAGCGCTCACTGTCAAATGTAAGTCGTTTCAGTGGGCGCGTTTTCGAACCTTACACAGATACTATACTTATTCGGTTGTCAATTCGTGACGAATCTGCCTCTGTTAATCCAACTTAATTCAGGTGATTTTTTTGAAAAAAAAGTTTATTTTAAGCGCGGCGGCTCTGCTTGCCATCGTGTCGTTGTTGTGTTCTTGTATTTCTACGGGGCGCTCTCCCGCCCCGGCAGTTCCGCCACTCATTTACAACGGCGGGACAAACTCCCAATCATCAAGCACAGAGAGTTCTACTACATCTTCGAGTTCAACAGTTTCCACAACTCCTCATATTTCCTATCCACCGGACAAGCCCATGGAATTTGATGATCCTGATACTTACATAAAATATGACCCCGAGACGGGTGAATATGTCTTGCCGCCGGAGTTGAAAACTCTCGCCGCAGAGTCGATGTTCGCCGGAGACAGTGTGTGCAGGGGATATATGGCGTATGGCTTTATAGACGCGAAACAATCTTTTGCGTCGGGAGATATCGGCGCGCGCAATCTGTTGGAAATTCCTGTCTTATACAAAGGCAAGGATCGCGATTTCGTGAGTGTTCTTAAAGAAGTCAAACCGAAACGGCTGTTTTTGTCGATGGGTATGAACGATGTAAATATGGTCACTGCCAAAGAACATTATGTAAATCTCAAAAAAGTGACTGATACGGCACTGAAAAATTCCTCCGCTGAGGTGTATTTGTGCATCATAACGCCAATCCGCGTTGATTTTACCGAAGAAGGCAGGATTGACGAGTTTAACGCGCAAATTCGCAAGCTGGCGTTCGATTACACCAAGAATGGGGAAAAACGTGTTCATTTAATTGATTATACCGCACCGTTGACGGACGAGAACGGAAAGCTGCTTGAAAAATACGATGCCGGCGACGGAATCCATATTGGTCCGGACGCATATTTCATCGCGCTTCACGAGATTTATAAGCAGATAAACGAACAAGAAAAAAATCCCCCGATTTGACGGGGGATTATTCTTATTGTCTTTACAATGCAAAAAACAAAATTCCCAATGAGTGTTTCATTGGGAATTAATTGCTGGCAACACGCCGCTGTCATATCGTGACCAAATAGATTTGACACAAATCTGCTTATCCAAGAAGAACAACCCCGCGCGGTTTTTCCGTTTTCACACGCGGAGCGTGTGAAATTGCGGACGAAGTCCGCAAAGGAAAAAGTGCGCTAGCAAAGAG
>CAYZQU010000399.1:0-1671 GCA_964480645.1 uncultured Ruminococcus sp.
AAACGTTTTTCAAAACTTCGGTATTTCAATCCTCGCTCCCGCGAGGGGAGCGACGATTTGTGTTCCGAGTTTAACTTCAACGGTCTTATTTCAATCCTCGCTCCCGCGAGGGGAGCGACCTCTGGACATTGTAAGGTAAGCCTTATCATCGGATTTCAATCCTCGCTCCCGCGAGGGGAGCGACTGCAAATTTACACAAAAAAAGTCCTTCAATTTAGTGTATTTGTACCAAATTAAGGTTAAAAAATAACCAAGAGAAGAAATTATTGTGTAAAATTGCTTTAAAAGCCGACAGTTATACAGTAAAATTGACTGCGAAACTGCCGGCGAATTTATGTAAGCTTAGGGTTCGCGCTAGAATATCAGTGGTTCATCGACTCTTATCGTGTCCTTTGCACCGATATGTTCAATTTTAGTTTTGTAGTTATCTCCCAAATAATAGAATCGAAGACTGTCTTTGCTTTTGTCAATTAAATCGGATAATTTTTTCTTGACTTCAAGACACTTCGCACCGTCCATTATACATTCAAATACGGAATTTTGAACCCGAACTCCATAATTTACACACTGTTTTGCGACTTTGGCGAGACGTTTTTTCCCTTGCGCAGTTTCAGTGTTTACGTCATAAGTAATAAGTACCTACAATTCATCACCTAATTACACAAGAAAACGTGATAGCTGTCTATATCACCGCTTATGCAACGTGCCAAAAGCTGTGCCTGAACATACGGAATTATACCCCTCTGAACCTTTTCTTTCAAAAACGGATGCATTAATTCTTCCTGCTTGTAGCTTTGCCACGCGGCAATAAAAATTTTTCTCCCATTATCGTTAAGCAGTACCGCACCGTCCTCGCGCGATTCAAAATCTTTGGGAGAAATTTGCCTTTTATTTATAAGATTAAGAACAAACCTATCGCAAATCACCGCTCGGAATTCTTCCTGTAAGTCGAGAGCAAGTGAACGTCGTCCCGGACGATCGGTATGCATAAATCCAACAAACGGGTCAAGCCCTACTGAATACAACGCTGATGTACACATACCCGACATCAGCGAATATGAAAACGAAAGCAGAGCGTTTACATTATCAAGCGGCGGACGTTTGCTTCGCGTTTCAAAATGGAAATCCGACTTTTGTTGTAAGATCATATCGTTAAAAACACTGAAATAGACACTTGCCGCCTCGCCCTCAATTCCGCGGAGATTGTCTTTGGACTCCACGCTTTGACAGTTTCTCGCGGAGTTTATCAGAAATGTTGACTTTTCCTCAAATTTTGCTGTATCTATCCGTAAAGCGTGATCACGAATAGTCCGTTCCAAGGAATACCTGCTGTTGAATATTTTTCCCGTAATCATTGACTTTGCAATCTCGAGAGAACGTGTTTCATCATCGGCTATTCTGAATTGCTCGCGTCTCAAAAACACATTTCCGTTTATCTCTCCGCAAATGGAGCATTGAAATTTCCCACTTCTATTCAAGAAATACAGACCGATATTATCCTCGGCACATTTACCCATAAACGCGGGTGTTGCGCCAATGCTTCCGAAAGCAACAATACTTTCAAGATTATGTAGCGGAACTCTGCCAATATCGTTTCCTTTTTCGCTAATTACAACATTTTCGCCATCCAGAGACAGCCACCTGTCAGGTGTTGTGATGTACAGTGTATTT
>CAYZQU010000400.1:0-1661 GCA_964480645.1 uncultured Ruminococcus sp.
AATCAAAAATTTGGCATTTTCTACAAACTGAGGTGGGTAGTTTTGGTGATATTAGCACAATATGTAGTATTTTTGCCTACAATTCGGGGTATTATTCCGTCAAAACGCATAGAAAATATGTGTAACGAATAAAATATAGCTAACAGTTAATGTGTGCTGTAAACCGACAAATCGGGGGGATTATATGTCAAGAGATAAACGTATGTCTAAAGCGGGTCTTATCGGGATTTTGCTGATTATAGCGGCAGTGGTGTGGGTAATTATACGGATTGTGACAAACGGCGCGTCGGGAATCCCCGGAGCGACCAATAACGAGCGTATTACATATATTCAGTCTTTTGGGTGGGATACGGGAGCCGTTCCCGATAAAGTAAGTGAGATACGAATTCCCGCGCGGTTTGACGATGCGTACACTCAATACAACGCTATCCAGAAAGAGCAGGGCTTCGATTTGCGGAAATATCGCGCCTACACCGCAATGAAATATACATATAAAATAAAAAATTATGACAGTACCGACCCTGTTGTGCCAATTTATGCCAATTTAATAGTGATTGATGGGGAAATTGTCGGCGCGGATATCAGCTCCGCAGCGGCAAACGGCTTTGTCACAGTATTGGCAAAGAAATAGGCTTGACTTTCGGACGCATTTGTAGTACAATAGTATTATGAATACACCGAAAGGGGCTGTTTATTTATTAATAAGAATCGTTTGTTTTGTTTGTTTGTGTCATTATTCATTATAGTGAACCTGACGGGCTGTGGCTTTGACGGCGGAAAATCCGAAAGTACATCCTCGTTTGTTGTTATATCAAGCTCGAAATCCGAATCAGAATCCGATGCGCGGTCAAGCACTCAATCAAGTTCGGAATCCGATTTCTCATCTATCGAAAGTACTGAAAGCTCTGAAAGTCCCGCATCTTCCGAGCCGATTGAGGAGCCGAATGTTTTTCACCTTATCCGCGACCCGCAAAACGAGGTGAATATCCGTTTTGACGGCGATAAGGTGACGGTTTACGGCAAGGATACCGACCTTGATATACAGTGGATCACTGCCGACTATGGAAAACCCATAGATCTGTCGGATTCTACGGGCGAATTTTCATGCGAGCAGGAGATTCCCTTAAAGAAAAACGAATTTTTGAATCTATATATAATTACCTCAAGAGGATTTTCGGACTCCTATCGAATAAAATATGATTCGTCGGAGAAGTCGCTGTCGTTTGTCGTTCCTGTTGAGACGGTTCGGCAGAACAATAAAGTCACCGAGAATCCGTCGATTCTTGCTCCCGCGTTGGTAAAGCGTTATGTCACAATCAAGAAAAACGGCGATGTAAACGCGATTCTTGGCAGAATCCGCGAGATTTCGGATGAGATATGTGAGGGACTGGATTCCGATTATGACAAGCTCCGAGCTATTTCACGCTGGGTTTCGGACAATATATATTATGACTATCCCGCCCACGATGCGGGAATCCCCGAGGAGTGCCTGTCGCTGGAATATATGCTGGACAAGCATTCGAGCGTCTGCGGCGGCTACGCAAATATGACGTCGGCTCTCTGTGCCGCTCAGGGAATCAAGTGCTATAACATCAAGGGACACGCGCTCCAGGGTGATTTGACTTATGACGAGGCACATGGCGCGGCGGCGTATCATGAGT
>CAYZQU010000401.1:0-1660 GCA_964480645.1 uncultured Ruminococcus sp.
TGTGGATTTCATCGGCATAGGATTGGATTTTGTTAGATACCTCTCCACCTAAATTGTCCAGCTCGTCAAGGATTGCTTGTTCCTCATCATCAATTACACCGTCAGCCATAAACAGTGCCTCAAGACCGCTTGTGTCGTATGTCGCGCTGTTAAGCTCCAGCGCGCTTGCAATAAATTCGTCAAGCTGCTTTGCAAAACCCTGAACGTCCTGCTCGCTAGCACCTTTATGAAACGCTTTTGCGGTCTTATCAACCGCCTCGGAAATTTTCTCAAAATTTTCCGAAGCAGTTTTGAACTTTTGCTTGTTGTTCTCGAACGCGTTCGCAACCTTATCCGAATCTGCGGTTATAGGACTGACAAGCTCATCAATCTCCTCAAGCGAGATTACAATATCTCCGAAATTCTCGGCAATCCTTTGACGTTCGAGTTCATCATTGAGCTTTATCAGACCAAGTGTCCACATGGATATTTCCGTCTTTGTCGCGGAACTCCGCGTGAATTTTCCATTCACCGTCGTTAAATGTGATCTGTATGTTCGTGCAGTGGCTCGCGTCCACCTCGCCGATGTAGTGCTTACCGCTTAAAAATCCGAAATGTATTTCGGAGATACGCTCCGGCAGTCCGTTTTCTTTTGACATATTATCACCTCCTTTTGTGCGGAAAAAAGCGTCTTGCATTTGAGTGCAAGACGCTTTTTATTACCTACCATTCAACTATTTCAATATCATTGGCAACTTCGGTTAACGTTTTTCCATCAATAAATGGTGTGTTCATAACATCATCTATATTGTAAACCGTTTGTTCCTCGCCATTGAAGTAGAGAAGGAATTCCTTCGTTTTGGTTTTGTGCAAATAATACGGGTCAACGTTTCCATCTTTCCCGTTGTACTCAAAACCAAATAGCGTACACATTTCGGCTATTCGTGCTTTTATTTTATCAGCCGTCATAAAATATCACCATTTTCCTTTCTCTCTTTTTCAGTGAGTTCTCTTGCTTCATCGTGCACAACATTACCATTTTCGTCAAGGAAATAATCGTGAGCGTGTTCTCCGTGCTTGCCGAGTTTGCTTTCCTTTTTATGACCATGGTCGTTATTAGAGATTTGTAAGTATTGATTACCATTATTATCGTAATAATTACGATTGATTCCGCCTTTTTTGGAAACTGTCTGAGTTATCGAATTTGGCTCGCCTTTTGGCTTTACACTTGACTGATTCACGATTTTAACAACTTTTCCGGCGGCATTCTTTGTTTCTTTTATTATACCACCATTCTCTAAATCTGTCAAGGTGATTTGCGAATTTTTTTGTTTATTTTGTTTGCGAGTGACCGCACCCGTCTTCCCGGCGAGATGTCGATTGTACCCCGCGACAAACGTCCGCTCGTACTCGGTGTATGTTCCTGCGGCTTTGCAGAAATCCTCGTAGATGTCTTTCTGGCGACGGAGCTTGATACTCGCCGCAGCGAACGTTTCCGTGTCCCCGGCAGCGTCCGCGACTATGCAGCGGTCTTTTTGCTTACGCATGGCGCGCTCCATTTTGCGCATTTGCTGCTGTGCCTTGTACGCCGTGTATTGCTTGCCCTCATAGGTGAACGGCGGCGGGTCAAGCGCGCGGAGCTGCTCCTCGGTGTACGCGGGCTTGGTAACGCCCATCACAA
>CAYZQU010000402.1:0-1655 GCA_964480645.1 uncultured Ruminococcus sp.
TTATGCCATTCAGTATCGCAACACCGTTATGGGAGAGGATGTCTCGTGTTGTCGGTTAATTTTCGGCGAGGCGGACAGCTTTCCGGGATTCACGGTGGATAGGTTCGGTGAAATTCTGGTGACGCAGGTTCTGTCGCTTGGAATCGAGCGTATCAAGGATATGCTGTACGAACTGCTTGTTGATGAGCTGAACGCTCTTGGGGAGCATATTTCCGCGATTTACGAGCGCAATGATGTGAAAATCCGCGAGTTAGAGGGAATGGAGCAGTACACCGGCTTTTGGAGCGGTTTGCGAACGGATTTGCCCGGAGTAACGGAGATTGTTGAAAACGGAATTCGCTATTCGGTGGACTATGTGAACGGACAAAAAACGGGATTTTTCCTTGACCAGAAGTACAACCGCCGCGCAATCCGCAGAATTGCGGAGGGCAGAACAGTTCTTGACTGCTTCACGCACACGGGCGCGTTCGCGCTGAATGCTGCGGCGGCGGGCGCAAAGCTTGTTAATGCGGTGGATATTTCCGAGGACGCTGTTGAAATGGCTCGCGCAAACGCGCGTCTGAATGGTCTCGAGGGAAATATGCAGTTCACTTGCGCGAATGTTTTCGATTTGCTTACGGATATGTACAAGCGCGGCGGAAGCCCGTATGATTTTATAATTCTCGACCCGCCCGCGTTCACAAAAAGCAGTTCCACGGTGAAAAACGCGATTCGTGGGTACAAAGAAATTAATCTCAAGGCAATGCGTCTGCTTAACAGGGGAGGGTATCTCGCTACCTGTTCGTGTTCGCATTTTATGACCGAGCCGCTGTTCAGACAGATGCTCCATGATGCGGCAGCGGACGCCGAGGTCTCACTCAGACAGATAGAGGCTCGTCAGCAGTCGCCCGACCACCCGATTTTGTGGAACGTTCCCGAAACGGATTATCTTAAGTTTTTCATATTTCAGGTTGTGTAAAAAGTTCCTCCTCGCCGTGTGGCGGGGAGGAACTCTGCTTGTTTCAGGGCAATCAGGCTCTGACGTCCATTATTTGTCCTCTACCATCGGGAGAGGGCATATTGCCAATCATTTCGGTGATGAGATCCATAGCCTGCTCTTGTGAATCCATAGTTTTCCTCATCATGGCAATAGATACCGCGTTTTGCGTATTTGCCGCCGCCACAGACATCGAAAGCCCCGCAATCTGCATTTCCATACCGATACCTCCCTATATGTTTTTTGCGCCAAGTCGGCGCGGGCAATTCCAATATTTCGCTGATTTAAAATTGAATGTTTTCCCTGTTAAAGATATTACACCCTATTTATATTCTACCACATTATGGTTCAATTGTCAAGTGATTTTCCTAAAATATTCAAAAAAATAAAAAAAGCACAAAAATAACATAAATTCCTCTTGATTTTTTGGAAAATATGTTGTATAATATAAGTATTGAATGGTAAGCAGTGGTTCAGAACCGTGTTTATCACAGAAAAATATAAAGGAGCTTACATAATATGGAAAACAATATTCTCCTTGAAAGCGGCACTAATGAGCTTGAGGTGCTGGAGTTTATGGTGGGTCAGCAGAGTTTCGGAATTAATATTGCGAAGGTAAGCGAGATTCTGAACTATCAGCCGATGATTCCCGTCCCCGATTCTCCCCCTGAGTTTGAGG
>CAYZQU010000403.1:0-1625 GCA_964480645.1 uncultured Ruminococcus sp.
CCTCTTGGCGTTTTGTGCGCGCCTCGTTTTGAATGCGATCCACCTCATCGATACCATTGACGATAGTCTGCCATGTCTGTTGAAGTGTTTCCACCTTAATTGACGACGTCGCGGACATCTGAGCCACCATTTTGGACTGTTCCACGGTGTTCTGCGCGTTTTTCAGCAACAGTTCGTTGGTCTTCTCATCAAGCGCGGCAAGGCTTTCTGCTTGGATTTTCTGCCGTTTCAGCATAATCGCCTGAGCGAGAGACTGCTTGAAAATAGGCATTGTAATAATGAACGCGGAATTAATCTTGCGAATCAGGTTAAGATTTGAATACTCCATTGTTTTCAGCATAGGCACGGACTGCAAAGCCACGTTTTCGGCGATTTTGAGATCCATTACGCGTTGGTCAAGAATCTCACGAATCTGCTGGAGATTGGACAAATCCATACGAATCGTTCCGTCTTCGGGATTTGCCTGAACCTTAGCCTGATATTCATCAATATAAGCGTCAAGCTCTTTAACCGCCTGTTCGCCCGCCATAATATACTTCACAAGCTGCTGATAATACCCGATATTCGCGTCATACATATTGTCGAGCTTGGTGTTCGCCGCGTCTATTTCGGTCTCGTACTGTTTGAGCTGTACATAGATTTTGTCGATTTCCTTGCCCATGGTGTCGTATTTGTTGAGGATTTTTTCGATGTTCTTTTTCATTTTAGCGAAGAATCCCGGCTTGTCCTCAAGCTCCTTGGCGTCGAACTGATCCATAATCGCGCCGAGATGTTTCAGCAAAACTCCCGTGTCGTTTATTTGCTGAATGCTCATTGAATTCAGCACCTGATCCGACGCCTGTGAAATCTGGTCCGCCGCCTCAGCTCCGAATTTTACAACAGTTGACGGGTCGTTGACATTGATGGTGGAAACCAACTTGTCAATTTCCTCGCTGGTTGCGAGCTGTTGTTTAATTTCATCTGTCTTGACCATGATGTTGAAGTTTTTCGCTTCCTCCATCTTGACTTCAAGCTTTGCGTCATCGACTACGGGAGTCGCCATAACAGTAGCAGTAGCTTCAATTTCGGTCTGGGGCTGAGCTTGTGCCGCGCCGGGTGTAAATTTTAATCCCATTTCAAAAGTCCTTTCTCAGTGTTTGCCGAACAGCTTTCCGAAAAAACCGCCGTTCTTGTCATTGGAGGGTACTTTCAGTTTCGGAACCTCCACATCATATAAGAATTGATTCATTATATGTTCTTCAAACGCGTCATTTGACACGAATGTTTCAATGTTTTTATATCCCGTGGGAGTGTAAACTATCACATCGAACCCGATAAGACTGCACAATACAATCTGTACACATTCCGAGAGGGTGAACGTATCTTCCACAGGGTCGATACATACGATTTTCGGAATTGTCCGTGTGAAGTCGAACTGCTGAATCAGCCGCAGATAATCTTTGTTCAGATTCAGCCCAAAATGCAGAACAGCGCACATCAAATCATCGCCTGAGAGCTTTATGAATCCCGATGAAACCGTCTCCTGCAGCTTATAGAACAGCATATCCTGTATTCGGTCGGGCAGAAATCCATATCGGTTCAGCGTTGAAGCCTTAAGCCTTTCGGTATCTATCTCATCGTTTCGG
>CAYZQU010000404.1:0-1601 GCA_964480645.1 uncultured Ruminococcus sp.
ATAACCGTGTTTTTCATAGCCACACCCCCTCAGAAAAATGTGATCTCGATCTTCATATCGTCCTCGACTTCCTGCTGAGTGATGTCCTCCGGCTCGGCGAATTGGCGGACATATTTTTCGCATTGCTCGTCCGTAAGAGAGCAGAAGTCCTCACCGTTATCACCGCAAATAAAGAACGGTCCCGCGACGATCCTGTCACCGAATCTACGGTTTCCATCCATGCCGAGGAGCTTGGCTTCCTCGTTTCCGACCATGACTACATCGCGATCATGGAGATAATAGATAGGCTCTATCAGACCACCGCCGACCGCCGCCTGCAAGGACTTATAATCGCTCCCGATCTCCGTCACATAAGCGGGCTTATTTGGTTCGACCATAACAACTTTCATGCAAATTCCCCTTTCATTTTAAAATAATCTTAGCTGAAGTTCTTCCTCCGGCTCGTCCGCAGATTCGGATATTTCCTCACCCTCACTCTGTTCCGTTTCGGAACATTCTTCATCGAGATCGTCCTCGATATCTTCATCGTCATCGGGAGCACAGGCGGCAAAATTATCGTTCGTGCGTTGCATACTTTCGGGCTTTCGTATCTTATTCGCCGCGCTCTCGAAGCTCTCGAGGTAACCGTTCGGATGTTCGTACCGCCGCATTGTTAATAGGTCATCTTCCGCGATAGCACAGCGTAGACTCTCCGCGTAATTGATTATAGCGGGTAGGCAATATTGCTTTTTCTGCTGCTCGGACAGGCTTGGAAGCTGCTCCCGAATGAACTTCAAATTTTCGTCGGCGTCTATGATCTCCATAGCTTTCCGAGCGTTCTCGCGTATCTCATCGGGTCGAGCCATATATTCGTTGTCGACCTCGGGCGGCGTTTCCCTATAGTAAACCTCGGGCAGTCCGAACAGCGAATTCTCCTGTTTGGCAAGCTGTTCCTTGTTGTAGAGAATGTGATTTCTCACCAAATTCAAGTTCATCCCATCCGCCCAAGACGGATCGGAGCCGCCTTTGGTGAACAGTTCATCCCACCGAGCATAGTCATCTTCAAGCACCGCGGCGTAGTCGGTTTCGTGATTTTTCCTGCTCATAATGACATCACCGGCGACTGCGATTCGTCCTGATTCTGCGACTGCGCAAGCTGCAGTTCATGCTTGTCGTAGCAGTACATATAGCAGTCATAATTTCCGCGCTCGGGGCGACATCGAAGGAGAAAAAGGTGGTCGTCGGTTTCCACGGAAAAGCCGTAGCTTTCATTCAGATTAAGGTTCTGATGTGTGGCGCAGTAACGCTGCATGGAGCTTCTGTTTTTCAGCAAGCCGTCCTTGCGAAGCTCGTTTACAATATCGTTTAATTCCGACTTAAAAACATCATCTTTTAAATCTCCGCGGTTCTCCCACCACGTTGAAAAAAACTCGTTATCGCTGCCGAAATCCATTCGCAAATGCCCTACGCAAGCGTTTCGCAGAGCGGGATTGCAGTCCGAATAGAACATGGAGTGCTGTTCCGGATCGGCACATTTTATCTGATATTTCATGACATACCTCCCATTTCAAAATCCGAGGTTTGCTCCTGCTCGGGAGCCTCCACCACTGAAAACAAGTGAC
>CAYZQU010000405.1:0-1598 GCA_964480645.1 uncultured Ruminococcus sp.
ACCACCCCCACATCATTGCTCCCATGGAAATATACATCAACGCCGCAAGAAATCCCAAGCTCCAGAACAAGCGGAGTTTCATATTTTTGATTTCCTTGTCGGAGCTGTCCTCGCTGTCGGCGGACTTTTCCTCACCCTTAATGCTCGCGCCGTAGCCCGCGTCCGTTACCGCCTTGATTATTTCCGCAGTATTGCCGCCCTCTACTCCCATAGAATTGGTAAGCAAGCTGACCGAACACGCGGTCACGCCGTTTACCGCGCTTACTGCTTTCTCCACCCGCGCGGAGCAAGCCGCGCAGCTCATTCCCGTAACATCAAATTGCCGCATATCTTCTCCTTATTTTAATAGCAAATTCAAAACCGCGCAAACGACCCAGATTGACCGCTTGCGGTCATTCGCACACCCGCTTCGCGGTATGACGTGCCGCTTGCATTTTGAATTTGCACGAGACAGCATAACCTTGTTTTTAATCATAACATTGCGCATTTGTTTATTTCATCAGCTTACGCAACGTCTCGACAAGCTCATCAATAACCTCATCGTTGCCGTTCTTTATATTATCCGCAACACACGTTCGGATATGCTCCGAAAGCAATTCTTTACTGAAAGAATTCAGCGCGGCGTTCACGGCGGCGACCTGTATCAGAATATCCGTACAGTATGCGCTGTTTTCTACCATTTTCCGTATCCCGTTTATCTGCCCGGAAATACGGTTCAGACGGTTTATAAGCTTCTTGTATTCCTTGGGAGACCGCTCTTTCTTCTTCCCACAATGAGGGCATTTTTCTTCCATATTTTTCACTCCTTAAATATATTATATACCCTACGGGGGTATTTGTCAAGGGGAAAATTATTTTTTGGTAAAAATTCACAAAATCCCATTAATTTTTGTTCTCAAAAGTGCTATAATTAAAGTAACCGCTTAGGCAGTAAAAACAAAACTACACGTTTCAGTACATTTTAAGGAGGACTTCGTATGAAAAAACTGGCAAGCATGCGATTGTCACAGGCAGTACAGAACAATCGTAAAGGTCGTTCAATAATACATTATTAATATAAGCACTGTGGCGAGTGCGGCTGCATTCGCCGCGGCGGATTTTTTAGGAGGAACAAACCATGAAAAAAATTGCAGCAATCATTATTACAGCCGCATTACTTGCAACGCTGGCGGGGTGTGACAAATCCGATAATTCGAGCAGCTCGGGCAGCAACACAAGCACAACACAGTCCACAAGCACGGCGGTTGAAAGCACCGTAATGAGGGATTAATATGAAATTATATGCCTTGGTCAATTTGTTTTGGGGAGGATATAGGTCAGTATGTTTCCATGATTGGATATATAAATGGCCGCACTTTCAACTATAGTTGTGGTCGCCATATTGAGAGTTTTTATCTTTCCGAAGACAGGCGTTTTGTCCGAAATATGTTGATTTTTTGTGAAATTTATGGTATAATTGTCAAATATATGGAACAAACGTCCATATACGAAAAATGTGCCGAATAAACGGCAAGACGAATTTAAGGAGGAAACCAAAATGGGAAGATTTTCAACAACAACACAAATCAGGAACAACACCGACAGAGCGGGCTTTATAA
>CAYZQU010000406.1:0-1590 GCA_964480645.1 uncultured Ruminococcus sp.
AAATCTAAATCATTGGGTATTCTGCTTTTTATTTTCCATACTCTCCACGACCTTACCGTTTAATATCACGCTTATCTGTGGATTTTTCGAGCGCATTGCCGCTAAAAAAACCGCCGGATTATCGTTTGGCGTCAAATCGATTTTCGCCGGCTTTCCGCTTGATAATTGCAGAATCAGCTTGTTTCGCTTAAGCTCCGCCGAGAGAATTTCCGAATATTTAATCAGCACAATCCGTGTATTTGTGAAATACAGCAGATATTCCTCCAGAAACCACCGATACCCGAAATTGACCGCGCTTTCATATTGATTCGCGATATCCGAACACTCTTTCTCGGGAAGCGCGAACATACGCTTTTTGAATCGTCTTTCCGCGAAAATCAGCGAGTTCAGCGTCGCGTACAGTGAAATCCCGACCATTCCCGCCGTGAGGACGATCGCCGCGATTTGAAATCCCGGTCTCGCGTACATTCCCGTAAGTGCGAACACCGCCGCCACCAACCCCGCGCGAAGCCAGTCAAACGGTATTGCCGTGATCCGCGAGAATTTCCGATAATCCTTAATGATCTTGTCCATTTACTCGCCCCGTTCGCGTATCGACAGCTTAATCGGCGTTTTATCAAGTCCAAAGGTTTCACGTATCTGGTTCTCAATATACCGCTGATATGAGTAGTGGAATAGCTCCTTGTTGTTGCAGAACACCACAAAATTCGGCGGATTGGTGCTCGCCTGCGTCATATAGTAAAGCTTCAGACGCTTGCCCTTGTCCGAGGGCGGCTGAACTCGTGAAGTCGCATACGCGAGCATATCATTGAGTACGCCTGTGGAAATTCTCATTGAGTGCTGTGCGTGAACCTCTTTTATAAGCTCAAACATCTTGTCCACACGTTGTCCCGTCTTCGCAGAGATAAACACAAACGGAGCGTAGCTCATAAATGAAAAGTCGGTGTCGAGCTGTTTTTTCATTTCGCTCATCGTCTTGTCGGTCTTGTCCTCAACCGCGTCCCACTTGTTGACGGCGATTACGCACGCCTTGCCCTTGTCGTGGGCATAACCCGCGACCTTGCTGTCCTGTTCAGTGAATCCGACAGTCGCGTCAATCATCACCACGCATACGTCTGCGCGGTCTACCGCCATAAGCGCGCGTAAAACGCTGAAATGCTCGATGTTTTCGGTGACTTTGGCTTTTTTTCTCATTCCCGCAGTATCAATGAAGATATACTTATCCTCACCGCGGATCACCTCGCTGTCCACCGCATCGCGGGTTGTCCCCGCTATATCCGACACAATGGAACGCTCCGTGCCCGTCAGATGATTCACCAATGACGATTTACCGACATTCGGCTTACCGATTACGGCGACCTTTATCACGTCCTCGTCATACGGTTCGGGTTCTTCGGGAGGCATTTTCGAGAACACCTCCTCCAGCAAATCTCCAGTGCCATGACCGTGAACAGCGGATACCGAAATCGGGTCTCCGAGTCCGAGATTGTAGAACTCATAAAATTCGGGAGGAGGTTCTCCGATGTTGTCGTCCTTGTTTACGGCGAGAACCACGGGCTTGCCGCTTTTTGTCAGCATAGCCGCAACCTC
>CAYZQU010000407.1:0-1573 GCA_964480645.1 uncultured Ruminococcus sp.
GTACTGAATCAGAATCTGGTAGCTTCTGCGCGTGGAATTTGGAAAATCCCATTCCTCGTCAACCGCCTTTGCCGCAAGCTCGGCGAGAAAACTTGACCAGCTACCCAGAAACGCGAAGTTTTCAAGCTGTTTGCCGGGATTTTCGGTTTTTCGCGGCTTGTCGTGCGGAATCAAATCCACGAAATACAAAAACCACTTTTTGCCCTCACGGGTGCTAGGTCTTAGTGTAATCTCGATGTTAGAATTGTCTTCTTTCAGGTATCGAATTGGGAATACCATTTTCCCTTCAAACGTTTTAATCTTTCCCTCGGAGCGGGCTTTGTCAAAATCCGCGTTCAATTCGCGGATAATCTCAAAATAATCCGCGTTTAAGCCCTTTTTCATCAGGTAATTTTCCAGAATGCTTATCGGCTTGTTTGGAAGATTGCATATATCCGAGAGCTGCTCCCCGCGCGGAACAGAGCCGTAAGCCGCCGATTGGGAGGACTCGCTGTAACGGTTTACATCTTGGAAATCGTTGGAATATGTATCCGTCCGGCGCGTGCCGGTGGAATAAGGATACACGCTTGATTTATCAAAATACGGACGCGAAACAGTCGGCGTTATTGGCTGAGCGGAGAAATCCTTTGCGTGAATCACAACCATAAACTGCGGAACTCCGCCTAATTCAACATCATTAAGAGTAACATATCCCAAATCCGCGATGAAGTCTTTCATTTTGTAATATCCGTAGCGAATTCTATCAATTCCGTGGTCGCTTAAGAACTTGCTGACAGTTGACAAATGCAGCTCCTGTTCACAAGGGAAGCTTGTGGTGAGCAATCTGTAAATTCTTTCCTTTTCAGTATCAGGAATTGAACCTTGGTGTGATTTTTTCTCGACCGCCTCAGTGTTAGAATTGTAAACGAGTGTCTTTTCAAACGCAAAGTACAGGCTTTTTCCGTATGAGCTTATGTTTTTTGTTATAAGACCGTTTACCTGCGCTCCATCGCGGCAATATCCAATCGGGAAGGTATATCGCTCTGCGGAGAAGGTCAGCCGATTCTGTTGCTTAGCATCTTCAAATCGGTCATAAATCTCTTGTTTCATCTCTTGTACGGTAAGCCCGTTTCCAAGGATTTTAGTAAGCGCGTACAGAGAACGCTGAGACATTTCTATAATGTCGTCATTAAGAATAATATCCATAGAACCGAAAAAATTGTCCGCCGGATGTGCTTCCGAATCGCGCTCCTCAGTGCCGTTATTCCACTTTTTTATCTCTATAAACTCATCGTTGTTGTCATCCTGAAACCTGAACACTTCGGGAAAATCCGCCGCAAATTCGCGGAACGAATTATATCCCATTTCCTCTAAGGAGTAACCGTTGGTGTAAAGCCACTCATTTACTCTTGACATACGGTAAAGTCCCCTATCGGGGAACTGTTTGACAATACAGCTATATAAAGCTGATTTTTTTTCTGTTGTAATCATATTTTTCCTTTCAAAATTCAATTTAATCCGATTCCTCATCATCGGGATCTGTTAAATCATTAAGGGCAAATTCATTAGATTCGATATATATGTAATTTACCCG
>CAYZQU010000408.1:0-1210 GCA_964480645.1 uncultured Ruminococcus sp.
TCCGCGTCGTCGACAAGCGCGGTCACTGTTCTTGCACGATTTACACAGCCTACGATTAGTCCGCCTGCACTTGGGAGCTGCTCACCCTTGCGCCACAATTTCGGCGTGTAGGGAATATGCTTATAGGTTTTGCTAACCTCTCCGTTGGTAGCGAATCTCGCTGTTCCGTGCTGCCCGTTGCCTACGGGCTTATTCGGTATCCCCTTGAGGGAATAGAGGTTTCCGATAGCGGCGATTACCGCTATAACAAGAACGAATACTCCGCAAGCGCAGAGCAGTAAAATTTGTGTTGAGTTCATATTTTTCCTTTCATAGTCGAAGTATTTTCAACCTTTTCTGTTCGGCATAATTGACCGTATAGAACGTACCGCCGCTATGCTCCCGAAGATAGCAGATAAGGTATGCGCTGCAGTCGACCATGTGCCGATTGCGGGCGAGCATACAACCATTCGTATATTGCGGTAATAAAATCCGCACCTTGTCCGCCTGTTCGAGTATCTGATGGTATCGTTTTTTCTGTTCATTGTTCCATTTAAGCGACTGCTGCTCGGGCGGACAGGGCAGAACCATTACCAGCCTGATATGCGGATAATTTTCTTTCAGTTTCAAAACTGTGGTCGCCGCGAGTGCATCAAACCCGACTGCGCCCCCATTGCCAAAAAACACCACTCCGCGCTCTATAAGCTCTATAATCGCCTTTTCAAGATTTTCTTGCAGCTCCGTGCAGTCCTGCGGCAGCTTACGGTGTCCCGAAAAACACGCTACTTTCATTTTGTCAACCATAAAAAATCCCCCTTTGATTAGTGACCTATCACTATTATATCACGTTTTAGTGATAATTCACTAACATTTTTTCACAAAATATTATAGACTATATTTAGTGAAATATAACTAAGGCGGGGGATTTTATGGGAGTATACGAGGTAACGGTCAAGCGTATTCGGGAGTTGTGCAAGGAGCGCGGCATTACGCCGAATGGTCTGTCATACGCAGCGGGTATATCTCAATCAACGATTAAAAGTATTCTGAACGGCGAGAGCGTCAACCCGGGCATAGCTACGATCAAGAAAATCTGCGACGGCTTTGAAATAACGATCGGTGAGTTTTTCAGCACCGAGGAGTTTGATTCTTTGGAACAGGAATTGGAGTAGCTTACCCACTCATCGACATTTTCCAACCGTCCGAGGGTTCTTCCTCAGATGTTTCTTTT
>CAYZQU010000408.1:1220-1570 GCA_964480645.1 uncultured Ruminococcus sp.
AGAGCCGAAGTGCGTGATCCGCTATGTCGTAGAGCTTTCGTGCAGTTATCTTCAGCTCGGCGGCGGTCTGCGACGGCTTGCGGAGCTGCTCCAGCCCCGCCGTCAATGCACTCTGCAGTTTGCCAAGCTTGGTTGCCGCCGTTCCCTTGTCCTGATAGGCTTTGTATTCATTCGTAAGCCTGTTCTTCATCTTGTCAAGCGGAAACTCTTCTCCAGCTATGTTCAGAAAATGCTCGCTCGCCGCAAGAGAAAACTCCGCTAACCTTATCCGGTCAGCGGAGTTATAGACGGCTATGAGTTCGTTGACCAATCGGTTCGGGTTGATCTTCATCTCGTTCAGCTCGGCAACG
>CAYZQU010000409.1:0-1551 GCA_964480645.1 uncultured Ruminococcus sp.
AAGCGTAACAGTCACAGTATTGGCACACTGTGTTGAAACGCTCCACGTAAGAAAGTACCCTTTAGGGAACTGCTCGAGTTCAAAAGTTAATGATGCTGCCATAATTAATTCCTCTTTTCTTAAATTTTTATATAAAAAGCTGTTTTTGGAAATAGCTTCTCATATTTCAACTGTGATTTTGCACGAATATCAGAGATTATATCGTTTTCTTTTCGGAATAGTGAATTAAGCAATCCCGACCACAATTTTGAGAATTGCGGTTGCGTCCTTTGCGTTCACACGTCCGTCACCGTTGACATCTGCCATTTCAAGCGATTTTCCGGTGAGTTTTTCCAATTCAACAATGTGCTTTAAGACGGCGGTCGCGTCCTTAGCGTTAACATATCCGTCGAGATTTACATCTCCCGTTTTATATTGCGAGGTTGTCCCGCCCGATGGAGTGGTTGACCCGGTGGGATATGTAGGACGTGTGGGAGTGGTCGGTCTTTCAGACGGCGGATTGCTTGGCGGAGTAGTTCTCGACTCGGTAACAAGTCGAGAACCACAGCCATGAGTACAAGTCGAAACGTCACACCACACATATCCACGCGTATCGCTCCACCAATACCATTCCTGTTTTGGAGTTCCGTAGACGCACTTATGCGGTTCGGTTGCTGCAAAAGTCTGTATCGAGTTGAGCGCACCTGCCGTGATAATTAACGCTATTGCGATAGGTTTAACCGTTCTTTTGATTTTCACTTCGTTTCCTCCTGTGCTTTGGGCTTGCCAACAGGTTCATCAATATCAAATCTCCAACAAAATAAATTCTTGACCACATGATTTACACCCTCCATTGTAGTTCTTCCCCAAGGATTTCCCCGACATTTTATAATTCCGTTTGAATCAATGCAATAGGGAAAATCCGCTACATCTGAATTAATTACTCTCATCAAGAAGTCTTCATCACGTCTGCGCTTATTATTGGTATAATACGGCAGAATATCATCAAGTATCTCTTCCATTGAAAGGAATTGGCACATGAGCCCCTCGCTGTCCTCTACTGTTATCCCGCTGAATTCCTTTATAAAATCCAACTGCGCTTTCGAAAGGCAGATACCCACACGCTCCAATTCACTTTGAAACCTTGTAGTATCAACACGCCTGCCTTCATACCACCCCGCCTCTCTCAAAGCGTTGTAAACACATTCCTTGATAATCGGGTGAAAGTCAAACTCAACCGAAAGCAAATAGTCAAAGAAATCTTCTTCATTTGCAGCTATTAATTCATGCTTGTGGTCGTAGAACCTTCCGTCTGTCGAAACATACATTGTTTTGATTATGCCCGCGATTCCTTTAATATACCCGGCATAAAATACCGTTCTGTTAATATCCGACCAAAAATCAGCGGATTTAGTATCTACCATTACCACAAATTCCAGAATATCGTCGGAATTTGTTTCAGGTCTTCTGAACGATGCATCGTCAACCCATTTGGCGAAATCAATTATTGAGTTGATATCTGTATCGCTTTCACTGCATTTTTCGCGGATAACGCTTTCAACTTCTTCGTTC
>CAYZQU010000410.1:0-1551 GCA_964480645.1 uncultured Ruminococcus sp.
ATCAAGGGAGCAGTTACACGAAATAATCCGCCAGTTGGTGAAGTCGGACAAGCTGATAACCTCGGGCGGTTCGGCAACCCTTAAAGAAAGCGGAGTAATCGACCTGTTGAATAAAGAGTTTTCATTCGCGTATCTTGACCGCTCGTCGGGAAAAGACAGAGATGAGGTTGAGGAGATAATGCGCAAGGCGTTTGTTTCGGACACATTTCTGACAAGCTCCAACGCAATCACCGAGAACGGAGAGCTTTACAATGTCGACGGCAATGGAAATCGCGTTTCCGCGATGATTTACGGTCCGAAACAGGTAATAATCGTAGCGGGAATCAACAAAATTGTCAAAGACCTTAACGAAGCGAGAGAGCGCGTGGAAAAGGTCTCCGCTCCGAAAAATACCGTCCGTCTGGAGAAGAAAACCCCTTGTGCAAAAACAGGTAAGTGTGAACATTGTCGGTCGGACGACAGAATCTGCTGCTCGTATGTAACGCTTGCTCAGCAGCGCGTCCCTGACAGAATCAAAGTGATAATAGTCAACGAGGAATTGGGATACTGACGGAGGGATTCAAATGGCTTATTACATAGGAGTTGATGTTGGAGGAACAAATATCGCCTGCGGAATCGTGGACGATGAAATGAACATTATCGCACGTTCCAAGGTTAAGACGAATTCGCGCGGCAAGGACGGAGAACCTCCCGGTTATGAGGAGATTCTCGATGAGATAAAGCACGTGGTGAATCTTGCGTGCGATGAGGCGGGAATTGCTCCCTCGGCGGCTCATTCCATAGGAATAGGCTGTCCGGGAACTTGCGACAATGAGCGTGGAATCGTGGAGTACGCGAATAACCTGAGATTCAACAATTCTCCGCTTAAGGCTGATATGGAAAAAGCGTTCGGTGTTCCTGCGTATCTGGAAAACGACGCGAACGCCGCAGCGTTCGGAGAGTTTGTCGCGGGCGCGGCAAAAGGGAGTAAAAACGCTATTGTAATCACTCTCGGCACGGGTGTAGGCGCGGGAATAATTATTGACGGAAAGATATACCGCGGCTCAAATTGCGCGGCAGGTGAACTGGGACATATGGTTATCGTGATGGACGGTCTTCCATGCACCTGCGGAAGACGCGGCTGTTTTGAAGCGTATTGCTCCGCAACGGGGCTGATACGCATGACTGCTCAGGCCTCAGAGCTGAATCCCGAAAGCGTTATGACCAAAATGATTCAGGAGGACGGAAAAATCAGCGCACGCACTGCATATAAGGCGTTGAAAGTCGGAGATCCCGTCGGAAAGGCGGTCACCGACCAGTATGTAAAATACCTCGCTTGCGGCATATCGAACACCATAAACATCTTCCAACCCGATATTCTTTGTATCGGCGGCGGTGTGTGCAACGAGGGCGATACACTGCTTTTACCGCTGAAAGCCGCAGTTGCGGAGCGCGTCTACACTAAAAACAGCGCGAAAAATACCGAGATTGTCATTTGCAGTCTGGGCAATGACGCGGGAATTATCGGTGCGTCTATGTTGTTTAAGGCATAACAAAAAAGGCAAATCCGAA
>CAYZQU010000411.1:0-1544 GCA_964480645.1 uncultured Ruminococcus sp.
GTTATTACAGTTTGCTGTTTCTTACATGCAAAGTAACAACATTTCTCCAATCGTTCTGCATGTTGCGGATTGGAATCAAGGAGCAATTAAAATGTATATGAAAAATGGGTTTGCCATTGTTAAAACAGAAGAGGCTTGATTTTGAGCAGTTGTACAAATTTCTTGCCGGGCAGTTATCCATGTTGGATAGCTGTCCATTTAGTCCATTCAGTCATTTCGACGATGATAATAATTTATAGGCGTCTATCAACACGAACAGTAAAGGGGTGTAAATTCCGATTTGTCGAAATGAAGAAAAAGTCGGATTTTTTAATTTTATGTAATTTGCAAAACTTAATAAAAAGTTAACTTTTGGGTGATATAATATGGAATGTTAAATGCCGAAAGGATTGGTGATAGCGATGAAAACAGGACTGATACTTGAGGGCGGAGCGGTTCGCGGTATTTTCACTGCGGGTGTACTGGACAGATTGATGGAAAACGGGATCTACTTCCCGTATGTAATAGGTGTGTCGGCGGGCGGCGGAAACGCGATGAGTTACGTTTCACGGCAACGCGGAAGAACAGCCAGAATGATTCGCGTTCCGCGAAATGAGTCGTATTATGGGTTTAGGCAGTTTCTTAACTCCAAGAAGATTATTAATCTTGACAAAATGGCTTTTGAATATCCATATAAACAGTTTCCGTTTGATTTCGATACATATTTTAACAGCGGGATTGAAACTGAATATGTCTGCACTTGTATGGAAACGGGCGAGGCGGAATATTTCTCCGAGGAAAACGATTGCGAACGTCTGTTGACTATTACCAAGGCAACCTGTTCTGTGCCAATGTTGTGTGAGCCTGTGGAAATTGACGGAAAGCATTATCTGGACGGCTCCATCGCCGATTCGATTCCGATTGAGCATGCGCTGGATATGGGCTGCGATAAGCTTATCGTTGTGCTGACAAAGCCGGGACGTGATGTAAAACCAACCGATTACACGAAATTCCGTAAGATTATACATACGATGTACAAACAATATCCCGCGTTTGAGGAAGCTTGTATGACTCGTGTAGAACGTTACGGCAGAACCGTGGAGCGTATGGAGGAACTGGAAGAACAAGGCAGACTAATGATTTTCAGACCGACCTTGCCGCCGATTTCCAAGTTTGAAAAGGATGCGGATAAAATCAACGAGTCCTATCGCGATGGGTATATTCAAGCCGACAGCCGAATCGCGGAGCTTATGCAGTTTATGAGTACTGTGGAGAGCAAAGTATCATAACAGTTGACCGTTGGGGTGTGCGTGAAAACGCACACCTCGTTTGTTGTAGTTACTCAAAATTCGACAAAATATCAATTTACCCCTTGAAATTGTTGGTGGAATGTGATATAATTAATATGTATGATTAATGCAAGCGGATTTAGTGCGTTATAACCCAAATCATGGCTTTGGGTTGCGGGATTAGCACATTATAATTAAAATCAAGACTATGGCGACTAGTGCAAATCCAAAATGCGCCCGTTGCAGCGCACACGAAGTGTGAGCTGCAACGGGCAG
>CAYZQU010000412.1:0-1543 GCA_964480645.1 uncultured Ruminococcus sp.
TATTAGCACTCACTTTATAACCGAAGAGTATGAAATGGTTTATATCCCGCTGTTTCAAGCGTGCGTGTTCAACTTTATTGAAAAATGCAGAAATATCACGATTTTGATATGTCAACGCTCATTCCGCAAAACTTTTTGACACTTTCCGTCAGCTTGACTTCTTTTGATTCAAGTGAAATACAGGCAAAATACCCTCCCGCACTTGCTAATAAGCTGATTGGTATTAACGATGAACTGTCACCGATAATTGATGATAATAATGGGAGATTTGCCATTCGCGTTGACCATAGATACTATCTTACAAAGGATAAGAACCAAGCCACCGCTTTTGTGAAGATAGACAATTCGGCGGATACATCCACTAAAATTATTAGGGAGATAAAAGACCCAAACGATACCCACAAATATCCCGCCAAAAAGTGTATTGCGCTTATAAATAATCAGCTACAAAAGAGCGGTGTGTCTTGGGCGTTCACTATTAACCATTTTACGCTGTTTTGCAAATATTATGGACTCAAAGATAACCAAAAGTATTGTTTTGTAATGCGCGTGTACTCACAACCGACCTATACTTATTCGATAGCCACTGTTGATTTTATTGTTGCTGAAATATTAAAAGACCCCATAAATATCATAGATAATTTGAAAAAAGCGACAAAAAATAAGCTAACCCCAGGGGCAAAGGAATTCTAAGTGAAAATCACCTACTCCCATTCAGGAACCCAGCCTTAATCCTTCACGAGTTAACTTATTTATATTATAGCATATGCAATTTGACTTGTCAATATTTATTGATTTTTTTGTCTAATTTGCACAATGCCTTTCAACAAAGCTGCTCTCTTTGTGGAGAATTTTGCTTTTGTTATTATATATTACCATATATTCAACTGCAATTAACTGCTTTCATATTGTAATGATTGGGGGGATTTACATTTTTTTCAGCCATTTTTCAGATTCAGGTTTCTGAAAAGCCATTTGTATAGACGTTTTTTTACACGATTCGGCAGTTGCGTTGAGGGTCGGCGATAAGGTCAAGGTGAACAACGGCGGCAAACTCGCCGCATACGTGTACGACAGGACGTACACGGTAACGGAACTTGTCCGCGACCGTGCGGTAATCTCTCAAGGCAAAAACATAGTCGCGGCGGTCAATGTCAAGGATTTGACTTTGGCGTAACCTGCATCTTTTCCCGATTTATGCAGGTAACAGATTATATCCCCCTCGGATTGCTCCGAGGGGGATTTTTTTGCACAAAACAAAGTATATCTTCTTGCGATCTGTCGGATTTTGTTGTATAATGTTAATTATACGGAGGTATTTGAAATGGACTGCAAAAAGAAATTTGGTGAAATAATGCGTCAAGCACGTGAATCACGAGGAATGACGCTTGAAGAACTGGCTAACCTGATTGGAGCAACAAGTATATATTGCCGTGATGTCGAACACGGGGAATATCCTATAACGTGGGTAATGTGGCTGAAAATCTGTACTGTTCTGGATATAGATATGAACAGTATCGCGGAGATTATTACGGCAGGTGTG
>CAYZQU010000413.1:0-1537 GCA_964480645.1 uncultured Ruminococcus sp.
ATAATCTGACGATTTTTTCAACACTTTTTTATGAATTTTTAGAGGTTACCTATAACGAATAATATGAGAAATCCCCTCCGTGTGGAGGGGATTTAAGGTTCTTACTCTTTAATTTCAAAATTGTTGTCCGGAAGGCTGGTTTGTGGTTCGCGGAAGTTTCCGACAACCTCAACTCCACGGACGTACCAATCCATATTGTTTATTTCGCGCTCAGTCATTCTTACGCCCTGCATATACTTTACAACACCCGTATTGTCCATAAGCTCGCCCCTGAATATGTTCCCGCCATCGGAGGAGAGCTTGGGAATCAAAGCATCGCGGGTTTGCTGAGTGCCCTCCTTTGCTGCGGGAAGTGCCTCGGATACGTTGATTACACCATTGCCGATATTTCCCGAATATACGGACGGTTCCCATGTGTCCATTTTCATTTGCTTGAACTGTGACAGGAAGAAGCTGTCGCGCTTGGGGTAATAGTACATCAGCATTTTGGAGTATTTTTCCGAAGAACCGCTGTAATCGTGATTTGCGATAAATTTTATGCCCTTTTTCTGGCAATATTCCTCAGTGTAGGAGGAATTGGTATAGCCAATGATAACATCACAGCCCTTTTCAAGAAGCGCGTCTACGGCTTTCGCAATTTCGTCATCGCGAGTTGCCGATGCCGCGTAAAGTGTGGGTTTGCTGTATACAAGCTGTGTGCCCAAAGCGGCGGCATTTACCGATTGAATCGCGTACATAAGCTCAATGTCGGCTACAAAGCCGATTTTTTGCGAGTTGGAATTCTGCGCGGCGACCATTCCCGCAGCGTAAGCTCCCTGATATGTTTCCTCGGTGTAGACGGTTACGTTCGCACCGCTGCTCGACGCGCCATAGCCGATGAAATTAAGGTTCATATACTTTTTCGAAACGGAAGTCATTATGTTCGCGTAGATATGGCTTGCCGCGACTATATCCGTACAGCCGGCAGAGGCAAGCTGTTTTACCGCCGTCTCAAAATCTGAGATGGTTACGCCGTCTATGTAGCAGGTATCCACACTGCTGCGGTTTGAAGCCTTGATACGCTGTTCGTTCATTTCGCCGGTTGTCGTGCCGTCCTCGACTTTTCCCGCGAATATGTATCCTACCTTGTGATAAACAATCTCCTCGCCCGTGCCGCTGGTATCGCTTGAATCTGACGAGCTTTGATTTTCGCCATTGCACCCCGCAAGTGAAATTACCATACACACGGCGAGAAACAGGGCAGGTAATTTCTTCCATCTAGATGATTTTGAAGTCATAATCGTATAACCTCCTGCTAACTTTATATATAAAATTACAATAAGTATTCAAAATCGTCATTTTGCAATACTATCTCATACTATTATAACACATTTTCCGAATAAAATCATTACTTTTTTGAAATATTTCCAAAAAAGTTTGAAAATTTGTGTTTATTTTTTTGAAGAAGTATGTTATAATAGAGATGTAAGATTAAGGAAGGGCAGAGATTCGCTTTTCTGGGCGTTTCTGAAGTCCCAAGAAACAAGACAAGAAGACA
>CAYZQU010000414.1:0-1531 GCA_964480645.1 uncultured Ruminococcus sp.
GGTATTCCCCGTGGTTATTTCATCATCTACAATCAGGATATAGTCAAAATCCGCAAAATCCTTGTGATTCCCGTAAATCCTCTGTTGAACCGCGTGACTGTGTTCCTCGCGGAATTCAATCAATATTTCGCAGTCATTAAGCGTCTCACGCGTGGTCTGAAATACGCTCGGATTTCCCGGAAGAGCATCCGCGACAAAATTCCCGACAGCGGTCGCGGTCTCGGCAAAAGCCACCACAGCAATCCTCCAATCGGGAGATAAATGATTTCTTATCACATCCGCCAAAGCATTGCACATCCCAATCATCTCCAAAGCGGAGCATGGAATATGCTTGCACTGCTTGCGGTTCACAAACAGAAAATCACGTTTCGGATTATTGGAACGATGCTCCACTATGATATTTTCATGTGAAAATCCGTTCTCCGTGACACAATCCACATATATATCAAGATTCTTTATATCCATATTATTACATCACCCTGTCTTTTCCCCGAACAGTACCGTAAATCGAAGCCAGTCCGACTGTCTTTCGCGCCCACGCGATATGAGTTTTCACCTCGTTCATACGATTTCCGGAAACACCGCTTGTCACTCCGATAATGTTCTCGTTCATTCCGAGGATACTCACTGCCTCCTGATAATCCATAAAATCGACAATCAAGGATTTCTGCACTTCCGGCAATTGCGATGGATGAATACAAGTTTTCCCAATAAATCCCTGAAGCCTGTCCTGATGAAGTTCGCGGCAAAGACCGATCCTCCACCTATTATCCGATGGATTCTCCTTATTCCTGAAGAATTCCCACACAGGTCCGCTTACGACATAACTTCTGCCAAAAACATTAATTATATCCTCAAGGACGCTTCGAACCGAGCCAATATCGTAAATCGTATCGTTTATCCCGCGGCGTATTCCGAGAATACCGCAGAAATCCGCGCCGCCCACGCGGATATTCAGCACCTGTTTACTAATTTCGTTAAGAGTATCATATATTTTCAGCAGATTCTCCATACGGAACTGTTTATACAACGCGTGTTTATTTTCGATAATCGGCATAATGTACAAATGCTTGGGAAGCGCGGAAAACTCGTCGATATACCGCGCGCAGTTCATACGGTCGAATTTTGGCACAACAAATCCCGTAATGTACCTCACCGCGCCGCCCAATGCCTTTACAATCTTGGACATCTGATTAAACTCACGGATTCTCACAAAAATCAGAGGAACATCCTCATCCTTGAGAATGCCCTTTTCCACGGCAGCCGATAGCAAGGTTACGACTTGTAAAATCGTCTCCATACCAAACTCAACCAAATCATTGCCGAGCGAATCTTCCAGATCCAACACCATTGACTTCATAAACGAATATTCCCCGCTGATGATTTTATTGGCGATTTTGGCGTTATTCGCAGGCATATACAGCAATCCTCCAACGGCATACTGCAAAATTTCCTTGCCGCTTATTCTACTGAACACCTGCGGCTGTGTGGAATAATCCAAATCAAATTTATATTGCATTTTTTACTCCTT
>CAYZQU010000415.1:0-1529 GCA_964480645.1 uncultured Ruminococcus sp.
CTCCGCGATATATGTATTCTGGAACATTGATTCACCCGAGAACATCTTGCTGAACGCTTTTCCGATACCGCCCGTACCCGTCTGCATTTTCATATTCGGCGTCATCCAAGCCATTCCGCCTTTCTGACACATAATGCTCTCGCCGCCGCTTAAGTATACCAATGCCACGGGCATCGGTTCGCCTTTGATTTCGTATCTCATATTTTTCTCCTTAACAATTAATTTGCGGAATTCACCGCCCTACTTACATTATATATTATCTTGAACAAGTTGTCAAGAGTGTATTATTTTTTTGTGAAATTTGTCAATTTTGAGAAACAAATTTTATGCGATAAGTCAAAACTTTTCGCTTTCCATTATAATAAGATAAGCAATAGTAATCGGAAGCGTAACGGAAAATCCTCCAATAAAAATCAAAACGCCGGAGCAAATAACTATCGCAATTACGCCGATTATTTTCATCACGCGGTCAACGTTTTCGGGCTTGCATACACGGATTATCCACATTTTAACCAATGCCGCTCCGTCCAGTTCACCGATTGGAAGAAGGTTGAAAATTCCCGTAAACAGGCTGATTGCTGCAGCAAGGTCGTACCCAATCCGCCAAAACAACACCGCGCACAGGAAATTCATTATACACCCCGCTGCCAGAACGAAAGCTCTCCGCGAGGGTTTCTCATATTCAATTTGTGCTGAGGTTATACGGATTCCCGCTCCATAAAATGTAATTGTATCTACGGAAATCCCCAGAACCAACATTACAATCAAATGCGCCAGCTCGTGAATCATACAGCAGATAAGCGCGGTTATTCCGAAGCCGTCCTTGTCAAACAGCATAAATATCGCGATTACGGCAAAAAACGAAAAGTCCAGTCGCAAACGTGTTTCCTTTAATTTCAATACTATCATAGTGAGATTATATTCGGGGCTTGGTCGGTTTAGAACAAAGTTTTCAGAAGCTTTAGTGAAATACCGCACAAAAGACTTGAAAACTAGCTATGAATATGGTATAATAAAGATAGTGTTATAACCTTACAGCGAAAACGCTCGACTTAAATTCACAAAATATCGGAATTACCCGCGCCGGCTCGGCGCAAAAATGCAAAAGGGGTTTTGCTTATGAATTATTTATCATACCTACCCGTATTTGATAAACTGACAAAGTCACAGCAAGACGCGCTTACAAGCTCGTCTTTTGTTCGTAAATTCAGGAAAAATGAAATCTTACATAACGGCTCTCAGGATTGCATGGGACTTATTCTCGTTATATCAGGTCAGCTTCGGGCTTTCACAATCTCTGACGATGGCAGAGAAATTACTTTGTACCGTCTTTTTGAGCGCGATATCTGCCTTTTTTCCGCGTCATGCATAATGAACAGTATTCAATTTGATATTACCGTTACCGCAGAAAAAGACACTGAGGTTTTAGTGATTACATCAACGGTTTAAAAGAATATAATTGAAGTTTCCGCGCAGCTTGACAAATAAACAAAAGACGTTAATGCAAGCAGATTTTCATACGTAATTTG
>CAYZQU010000416.1:0-1526 GCA_964480645.1 uncultured Ruminococcus sp.
GGTAGAGGTCAACACAATATCATATCCCCGCACCTTCATTTCGTTCTCCCAGGATTCGCAAAGTGCCGTTCCAAGACCTATGCCTCGTTCGCCATCAATGATATATAACATATTCATAAATGGCATATTATCCCAGAACATACCAAAACGAAGCCAACCGACAATACAATTATTCTCCTCGTATATGAGTATTCGTTGGCGTTCTATGCAGGATTTCAGCTCATTTTCGGATATGTGCGCGTCCAATTCGGAAAGTTTCGCAAAATCCACAAATTTGGCATATCTTATCATATTTATCCCCTCCATTTATCTCTGTTAAGGAGCTGTTTACGCAAGAGAAGTCACAAGAGTGTTAATTGGGGTATGGATAGACATTCCCGGTTGGCTTGAATTTATCATATTCCGTGGCTTTGCCATCGGTCTTATACTCGCGAATATTAAAATAGATATCGTGAACAAGTACGGTTCGCGTACGCGTTTTTTCAATATCCGTGAACAGTTCGGTGCTTGGTCTTCCGTCAAGAAGCTGTGAATACGCATCTATAAGGTCGGTCTGAATAAGCGGCAAATCGCTTCGGATAAGCTCGTGCTTTTCATCTATACCTTTGATAAGCAGAATTGGATTCAGACGTGAAATAAATTCAATGTCGTCATTTTTTTCATCACAGTCGGTGTTTCCATGGTCTGCCATAATAACAATAACCGTATTGTCATAAAGTCCGTTTGCTTTTAATCGGTCGATATATGCCTTAATTGTTGTAATTGTCGCTTTAACCGAATCCGAATATGATGTTCCACCATAAACCTTATTTACATTCTCATCATAAACATAAGGTAAATGCGCACCCTCTGTGTGAATAAATCGGAAGCTTTTTCTCCGCTGTTTTTCAATATCGGGATTTTCCCTTACCATTTGATAGAGCGAGGGATTCTCCCAACTGAAAACATCACCGTTCGTGTTTATTCCAAACTTGAAATCAATTGCATTAACATCGACAAGTTTTTTCAGAGTATATGGGGTAAATTTAAACCATGTATATTTCAATTCATTACTTAAAAAATTGTCGAATTTAATCCGGTAGTCGTAAATTGTTTTTCCGTTTTTAACATCAAATTTTCTGTCACCCGTCCACAAAATAAATTCTGCATACAAATTTATATCATAATCTCTTTCGTCAAGTTCGGAAAGAGCGGAGAATTGTTATACGCTTTATTGTAGTAGTCGGTGAAATTCAATTCATTTCTTGTGGTAATTCCCGATAAAATTGTCGGGATTGAATAGTTGGTGAATGGATATACAGACAATGTATCGGTGTAAAAAGTGAAATCTTCAAAAACATCGGCGTATTTGGGGGTCTTCGCGAAGTATCTCATCGAATTCCCCTGAGCTAACAGTATCTGCCACAAATATAACAAAGTTCTTTTCAGAGGACATTGTGTTAAAATTTATGTTGGTGGTAATTATATTGTTCTTGGATTCAAGCGCGTTATTTTCTAAAATAGTGACTACCAAGGAAGAAGTAAGC
>CAYZQU010000417.1:0-1524 GCA_964480645.1 uncultured Ruminococcus sp.
CGCACACCGCAGGTGTGCGTGGTTCTCAATTTGCTATTCAGATAAGGAGAATATTATGGACTTTTTCAGCAAGGAGCTTGCGGGCGACCCCGGAATGAAGCTTTTCAGCCCGCTTCATATCGGAATTTCCGCAGTGTTCATAATTCTGTTGGCGTTAATTATCGTGTTCCGCAAAAGGCTGCGTAAGTTCGGGCATTTCACCGTTATTCGCAGAACGGCGTCAACGATTCTGTTCGCGAATATGTTTATTCACTACGCTATGCGGATTATCTTCGGAATCTGGAGTATCGAGGAGGACTTACCATTTCACATCTGCTTTGTCACTAACTTCTTTATGATGTACATACTGTTTACCGACAACAAGCATAGACTGTATCGGGTGGTATACTTCTTTACTCTTATCGGACCGCTTCCGGCGATTGTCTGGCCCGACCTTCACCGAGGACCTTCGGGCTGGGTGTTCTATCAGTTCATTATCAGTCACCATTTCATGGTTCTGGTAAGCGCGTACTGCCTGTTTGTACTTGGATATGAAGTCAATATTAAATCCGCAATTGCCGCGTTCTTTATCGGAAACGGATATGTGGGGCTGATGGCTATAATGAACTCCATCCTTGGGACTAACTATGTAATGCTGGACGGTCTGCCGGAACAGCTATATGAGGTTTATCCGTTTTTGAACGCAATGCCCGCTTTCTTCTGGCTTGAGCTGGTGGGGGTTGTAGTATTCCTGTCCGCGTATGTCCCCGTGGTTTTGGCACGGAGGGAGAACAATCGAAATAAATCATAAAATCGGTGTTCAAACAGAGGTAAAAATGGAAAAATATAATTATTACGCAAAGCAAGCGGATATTTTATCCTGTGACTACTCAACCATTGAAAAATCGTATATTGAGGACGGGAATCTTCATTTGAAAGTAGATTGCTTTTTCCTTGGCGGCAACAAAGAGCCGCGTCCTTATAAATCCGACTGTTTGTTGATTCTTGAGGGATTTTCCCTCATAAACGAGAAAGCCAATGCCGATATTATCCCCAAAAAGCGAAAAGCAGAAGTTGAAAGTATTGCCAAATCGCGTAACATACATTTGTATCTGACATTTGACGAGTTTCTGGAAAGCACCTGTATCGAAGTACAGGAATTTGATTATGATTGGGAAAATCAATACTTAACCATTACCGGATACGACGGAGTTGAAGATAAAGCGTTATGGTGTTCTTTGAGGTTTCATTTTCAAGGCATTTCGGCTTATTGGAATGAAGAGTGTTCCGACTTATCGGAATGATGAAAAAGTCTTACTGTTCCGCGTAATTCTCGGAGTGTTCGGAATCGTAACAATTCTTACAAAATTGTCATAATTTCGTAACCAAATTGTAACCAAAAACTTGTTGACTTTTGACGAAAGGTATGCTATAATTTATGTATGATTAAAGGATGTGGAGTTTCCGCTCTTTTCCGTTTAATGAATAGATATAGGGAACCTCTAAAAATTGATTCCCAATCATAATATTTTTCTATTTCGATTA
>CAYZQU010000418.1:0-1523 GCA_964480645.1 uncultured Ruminococcus sp.
ACGCTCTCACAATCGCTCACAGCGGCTGTTTCTTGCTGTTCTGTGTGTTCCTCTGTCACTCTCTCGGAAACGGTCGGTGCCTCGCTCACGGCTGCGCGCTGCGTCAGATCGCGCTCAATCTCGTTTTCGATCAGCCCGATCACGAACTGCTTTTGCGTCATGTTGTTGCGCTGCAGATAGTCCTTGATTTTCTGAAACAGCTCCTCCGGCACCTGAAACGCCATCGTTCTCATATTGCCCATGTTCTTGTCCTCCCGAATGTTATTTTGGGTGTGGAGCTCGTCCTGAAGCGCCAGTGTCATAAACTCCGCCATTGTCATTTCATGAGCCTCAATGTACTGTTTTACCTCCGCATGAAGTTCCGCGTCGACCTTTACGGTAACACATTTCTTTTCATTCGTTGACATTATCCCTATCCCTGTTATAATATAATTACCGGCAAATCCACCCATAAAAAAGTGGTAGACGGTACTCAAAGTTTAAGCTATAATGGAAGCAGTAATTGGACTGACAGTGCTTGAATTATTGTATTTGCTTTTGGTATCTTGGCGTATCTTCCAAAAAACGGCTCTGTTATGGAACTGTTAATTTATATTTGAAATGAGAATGTTTATGAATGACATTAACGAAAGACTGAACGAGGCTGTTTAACGCCATCTCGATGAGATTGCGAGCCTTGATATTAGCAGCGAGAATATGGAAAAAGCAATTGACGAAACCGCCAAACTGTACAAACTCAGAACAGATGAGTTTAAACTGAAAAGCGAAGAACACTCAAACGTGTTGACGAAGAAAGCGTGGGTATGCTCGACAACATTGATATTCTCAGCGTGGATTTGGATATTCGTCCTTATCACTGGGAGGTACGCGACGAAACGGGTATTTCCGCGTATTTGCAGTCTATGTGTGTTACTCAGCGGGTGGGCAGATTCGCGGAGAGGATTGCTGACGAGAAAGGAGGACAATGACTATGAAGCCAAAATTTGAACTTGGAAGAACGGTCGTTATTGCGGCAATAAACACGCGTATGAATACCAATACAGATTTTGAGCGATTCGAACAAGCGAGTCTCGATCGCTACATTAATGGCAATTGGGGCGCAAATAGGATGTTTGTGTGGTCGCCACGAAAGCGCGGCACGGATGCCGCACAATAGAGGACAACAGGCGATACCTGTAATGAGAATAAGTAGTCCAACGAGGACGTTTTGAAATACAGCGACAGACTGCTTGCTGTTTACAAACACGGCAGTGACACGATTTGGATAATTACGAAATGGGACAGGTCTTGTACTACCATTCTGTTCCCGAGGATTTCTGATATTCGAGGTGCTTACCAAGCAAAGATTTATCGATCCGCAGATCATCCCACACTTCGCTCACTAACACAAGGTCTATGAGGTCTGCAAATACCATAATGTCGTCTTTGTTGAAACAGATGAGAACGGTACACCAAAGCAAGTCTTGATACGATCCACGCTCAGCCTTGGGAAAACGTTTCGCATAACGGTCGCGAACTCGGAT